>NZ_RCOD01000065.1:17655-70956 GCF_004307505.1 Pseudomonas sp. Sample_11 | reverse complement strand
TGGGGAGTTTTACTTGGTGCAACTGGGGTGTTTCGATTGGTGGCACCTTGGCGGCCTTAGGGCCGACCAGGGTGTTGGTTGGTTTGGGTGAATATCCGTTTCTTCGGGTGTTGCGGCTGGCGGTTTCGCCCTTACGGCGACTCACTTTTTTTACAAACGCCTAAAAAAAGTAAGCAAAAAAACGCTTGCTCCTACGTTCGGCCCTCGCAGGCTCGGGTTCCTTCGCTCCGGGATCGATCCGGGCGCAGCGGCTACGGTTTGCTTCGCTGCACCTCCTTCCGCTGTGTTCGACTGCGTCGAACGGTCGCTGCGCTCCCACGCCCGGATCAATCCCTCCACTCAGCCTTCCGACGTCGCCGGTGGATCAAGATCAAGAGCACTCGAGCTAACGCTCATTGTGTAGGAGCTGCCGAAGGCTGCGATCTTTTGCTTTTGCTTTTCTATGGGAGCGAGCCTGTTCGCGATGAGGCACCTCAAGGTCCCCGAGGGCTTGAGTTTGTTTAATTCAGATTTTCAATAACCCGAACCTTCCCACAAGGTTTTCAGGTTGTCCGTCGGACGTGCGCTCTCTAGGCTTGGGTCGTCGCTGGTTGTTCAGCGATCGGGTGTGAGAACCCGACATTCATAGTCATTCAGTGCCCAGATCCGCATAATTGCCGCCAGCAAGTTTGCTGCCCGCAAGTGCGTTATGGCGGCTCTGTGCGGGCGGGCTTATGTCCGGCCGGGTGCCTATGACCGGTTTTCTCACCCCGCACAAAGCTGCCACCTCTTCGCCGTGTGAGAAACGGCATCGAGATGGCTCAACCTCATAGGTGAAGCGCATGACCAAACCAGTCCCCGACCCACCCGAAGAAACCTCAACCCCCCTCGAAGCCGCGCTGCGCGCCGACGATCTCGCGAAGAACCGCGAAGCCATCAAGCGTGCCCTCGATTTCTATCTCTGCCCGCCACCCGGCAAACCCCATCCGCCCGGCACGATGTTTTTGATCCGGCCCGACATCGACACCGAAAGCCTGCTCGCCCACGCCTGTGAATCCCTTGCTTCAGCCAACACCCTGGCCAGTGATTTCGCTGATCAGCTCGGTCGTCCGCAGCGCAATACGGCGCTGGCGATTCAGCAGATCATCATGCTGGCGGAGCTGGCGGTGAATCGGGCGCTGGATCGGGTTGATCCGCGTACGTAATCAGTCAGGGCCACCGCGTTATCGTTTTTCGCGGGCAAGCCCGCTCCCACAGGTTATATGCGATTTTCAAGACACAACAAAACCTGTGGGAGCTGGCTTGCCAGCGATAGCGGTGGATCATTCACTACAAAACCCCAGCACAAAAAAACCGGCAACCATTTACTGATTGCCGGTCCTTCATTCCGCCAAGCTTAAATCACTGCATCAGCACTTCAATCGAGCCATCAGCGGTCATGCTGACCTGACTGGTGCCTGCTTCGACTTCCGGCGTGACTGGCGCGGAATCCATGGCCGCGGCTTTCATCATCATCGGCGCGCGCAGGTACGGTTGTGGGTATCCGTTGCTGTTGAGGTTCAGGTTGACGATTTTATAACCCTTGCCGCCCAGGGCGTCGGTGGCCAGTTGGGCGCGGGTCTTGAAGGCGGTGACGGCTTCTTTGAGCAACTGGTCTTCGCTGGCCTTGCGGGTCGGGTCGGCGATGGCGAAGTCCATGCCGCCCATTTTCAGGTCGGTCAGCAACTCGCCGGTGAGTTTGGACAGGGCGGCGAAGTCGGTGCTTTCCAGGCGCAGTTCGGCGCGTTCGCGCCAGCCGGTGATCTTCTGGCCTTTGGTGTCGTAGATCGGATAGCTGTTGCGGCTGCCCGTGCGCAGGGTGATGTCTTTGACTTGTTTGGCCTGGGCGGTGGCCTTGTTCATGGTGGTGCTGATGGCGGCGGCGAGTTTGGCCGGGTCGGTGTTCTGCTCTTCGGTATAGAGCGTCACGATCATCTGGTCGCGGGCCACTTCCTGGCTGACTTCGGCGCGCAGGGAAATCTGGTTGTAGTGCAGCTCATCGGCGGCCAGCGCCGGGAGGCTGGCGACGCTGCCGACGGTCAGGGCGAGGAGGGCGGCGCTGCGGCGAAATGTGTGCATGAAGGCTCCTTGAATGAGGCGCAGAGGGCGCTGCGTGAACCATCAGACTCTATAAAGCAGCTGCAAGTTGCAAGCTTCAAGCTGCAAGTAAAGGCAAGAGCAAGAACTGCGGCGCTTTTGATCTTGCTTGCCGCTTGAAGCTTACAACTTGCAGCTGCCTTCCTTTCAAGCTTCAGCATCAAGCTGCAAGCTACATCAAAAGCGCCGCAGCTCTTGCTCTTGCTTTTGATCTTGCTTGCCGCTTGAAGCTTGCAACTTGCAGCTGCTCTCCTGTGGTCGTTTGCCGCACTTTCGCCTCTGAACCCCGCGCCTTGGTTATACTCCGTGCGATCCGCCTGGAGCGCTCATCAGGAGAGCTCATGCTCGCCCCCGTACAACTGACTTCCGCCACTCGCCAGAACCTCTGGCGGCTGACTTTCATCCGCACACTTGTGCTCGCCGCGCAGGCCGGCTCCGTGGGCCTGGCCTACTGGCTGCAATTGTTGCCGTTGCCGTGGGTGCAATTGGCGATGACCCTGGGCTGCTCGATTCTGCTCTGCGTGTTCACTGCCGTGCGCCTGCGCACATCGTGGCCGGTGACCGAGCTCGAATACGCGCTGCAACTGGCCTGCGATCTGGTGATCCACAGTGCGCTGCTGTATTTCTCCGGCGGTTCGACCAACCCCTTCGTTTCTTATTATCTGGTGCCGCTGACCATCGCGGCGGTGACCTTGCCGTGGCGTTATTCGGTGATTCTGTCCGGTATCGCGCTGGCGCTGTACACGCTGATGCTGACGCGTTTCTATCCGCTGGAAACCCTGCCGGTCGCCCGTGAGAATCTGCAGATCTACGGCATGTGGCTGAGCTTTGCCCTGGCTGCTGCGGTCATCACGTTCTTCGCCGCGCGGATGGCTGAAGAGCTGCGCCGGCAGGAAGAGCTGCGCGCGATTCGCCGCGAAGAAGGCTTGCGCGATCAGCAGCTGCTCGCCGTTGCGACCCAGGCCGCCGGTGCGGCGCATGAATTGGGCACACCGCTGGCGACCATGAGCGTGCTGCTCAAGGAAATGCAGCAGGATCACCCCGATGCGTTGCTGCAGGACGATCTGAAGGTGCTGCAGGATCAAGTCAAACTGTGCAAGGAAACCTTGCAGCAACTGGTCCGCGCCGCTGAGGCCAATCGGCGTCTGGCGGTGGAGATGCAGGACGTTACCGACTGGCTCGACGAGGCGTTGAACCGTTGGCACCTGATGCGCCCGGAAGCCAGTTATCGCTTCCAGCGTCTTGGCCAGGGTGCGGTGCCGCGCATGGCGCCGCCGCCGGATCTGACCCAGGCTTTGCTGAATCTGCTCAACAATGCAGCCGACGCCTGCCCGGAAAATCTCCAGGTGACGCTGGACTGGGACGCAGAGACTTTGACCATCAGCATTCGCGACCACGGCGCCGGTGTGCCGCTGGCCATCGCCGAGCAGATCGGCAAACCGTTTTTTACCACCAAGGGCAAAGGTTTCGGCCTGGGCCTGTTTTTGAGCAAGGCCAGCGTGACACGCGCCGGTGGCTCAGTGAAACTCTATAGTCATGAGGAAGGCGGCACGCTCACCGAGCTGCGCCTGCCCCACGGCGCCCGAGGAGACCAACATGAGTGACGAAATCCAAGTCGAAGGCGAAGAACTGCCGCATCTGCTGCTGGTCGACGACGACGCGACCTTCACCCGCGTCATGGCCCGCGCCATGGCCCGCCGTGGCTTTCGCGTCAGCACCGCAGGTTCTGCGGAAGAAGGCCTGACCATCGCCCAGGCCGATCTGCCTGATTACGCCGCGCTGGACCTGAAAATGGACGGCGATTCCGGTCTGGTCCTGCTGCCCAAGCTGCTGGAACTCGATCCGGAAATGCGCGTGGTGATCCTCACCGGTTATTCGAGCATTGCCACGGCAGTCGAGGCGATCAAGCGTGGCGCCTGCAACTACCTGTGCAAGCCCGCCGATGCCGACGACGTGCTGGCCGCGCTGCTGTCCGAGCATGCCGACCTCGACAGTCTGGTGCCGGAAAACCCGATGTCGGTCGATCGCCTGCAATGGGAGCACATCCAGCGCGTGCTCACCGAGCACGAAGGCAATATTTCCGCCACGGCCCGCGCGCTGGGCATGCACCGCCGCACCTTGCAGCGCAAATTGCAGAAGCGTCCGGTTCGTCGCTGAACCTGCGCTGAACGACTATCGCCAGCCCTCGCGATAAAACGCGCCGATCATCTATGATCGGCGCGTGTCCGTTCTTTTTACTATCGAGCCTTATCCATGAATCAGAACGCTGAATATTCCGCGGTCAACGATGCTGTGCGCGGGCAGTTTTTTCGCAAAGTCTGGGCGATGACCACGCCTTACTGGCGCAGCGAAGAGAAGGGCAAGGCCTGGACGTTGCTGATTGCCGTAATTGCGCTGACGCTGTTCAGCGTAGCGATCTCGGTGTGGATCAACAGTTGGTACAAGGATTTCTACAACGCTTTGCAGAGAAAGGATGAAGCCGCGTTCTGGCAGTTGATCCTGTATTTCTGCGGCATCGCGACGGTGGCGATTCTCGGCGCGGTGTATCGCTTGTATCTGACGCAGATGCTGACGATCCGCTGGCGGGCGTGGCTGACCGAAAAACACTTCAAGCGCTGGCTCGACCACAAGAATTACTATCAGCTGGAGCAGGGCGGTTATACCGATAACCCCGACCAGCGGATTTCCGAAGACCTCAACACTTACACCGCCAACACCCTGAGCCTGGGCCTCGGGCTGCTGCGCACGATTGTCAGTCTGGTGTCGTTCTCGATCATTTTGTGGGGCGTGTCGGGCAGTATCGAAGTGTTCGGCATCGAAATTCCCGGCTACATGTTCTGGTGTGCGCTGTTGTATGCAGCGGTCGGCAGTTGGCTGACGCATTTGATCGGTCGCCGTCTGATCGGTTTGAACAACAAGCAACAACGCTTCGAAGCAGACCTGCGTTTTTCCATGGTGCGCGTGCGTGAGAACGCGGAAAGCATCGCCTTGTACAACGGCGAACCGAATGAGAACCGCCGCCTGAGCAACCGCTTCGGGCTGGTCTGGCACAATTTCTGGGACATCATGCGCGTGTCCAAGCGCCTGACGTTCTTCACCTCCGGCTACGGTCAGATCGCAATCATTTTCCCGTTTGTCGTCGCCGCACCGCGCTATCTGTCCGGCAAGATCGAACTGGGCGAGCTGATGCAAATCAACTCGGCGTTCGGCAACGTGCAGGAGAATTTCAGCTGGTTCATCACTGCGTATTCGGACTTGGCCGCTTGGCGCGCCACCTGTGATCGTCTGCTGAGTTTCCGTCAGGCCATGAGCGACAACGAACAACGCACCCCGGCCATCGACGTGCAGAATCAGGGCAGCGACTTGCAGGTGCACAACCTCGGCCTGGATCTGGCCGATGGTCGTCACCTGCTGACCGACGCTGACATGACCGTTGAGCCGGGTGAGCGCGTGATGCTCAGCGGCCGTTCCGGCAGCGGCAAGTCGACACTGCTGCGGGCGATGGGGCATTTGTGGCCGGCGGGGCACGGCAATATTCGTTTACCGGCGGCGCGTTATCTGTTCCTGCCGCAGAAGCCTTATCTGCCGATCGGCACATTGCGTGAAGCGTTGAGTTATCCACAACCGGGCGACACCTACGCGCCAGAACGTTATGCACAGGTGCTGGAAACCTGCCGTCTGCCACACCTGGTTGGGCGGCTGGATGAAGCCAATCACTGGCAGCGCATGCTTTCACCGGGCGAGCAACAACGCCTGGCCTTCGCCCGCGCGCTCCTTTATGCACCGCAATGGCTGTACATGGACGAGGCTACATCGGCGATGGATGAAGAGGATGAGGCGACCTTGTATCAAGCGTTGATTGACGAGATTCCGGGTCTGAGCATCGTCAGCGTCGGTCACCGAAGCAGTTTGAAACGATTCCATCCACGGCATGTGCGGATCGACAGCGGGCATTTAGTGGAGCAACCCGTAACTGCCTGACCCCTCGGATCCCTTGTAGGAGCTGCCGAAGGCTGCGATCTTTTGATTTTTAAGATCAAGATCAAAAGATCGCAGCCTTCGGCAGCTCCTACATGGAGGTCGTGTTGACGGTGATCGTACAACTCGCTTGAGCTATGATGGCGCCAAGCCGAACTTTCGAGACAAGATGCAGACCATGGAAAAGCTGATCGACACCCCGCGCCTCCCCCGCAAGCGCCGCAGCCTCGCCCAGGAATTGGTGACGGTGTTGAGCGAGCAGATCCGTGATGGCCTGCTCAAGCGTGGCGACAAGTTGCCCACCGAGTCGGCGATCATGGAAGCCCATGGCGTCAGCCGCACCGTGGTGCGCGAGGCGATTTCCCGTCTGCAGGCCGCCGGCCAGGTGGAGACCCGCCACGGCATTGGCACCTTTGTTCTCGATACGCCGAGCCCGAGCGGTTTCCGCATCGATCCGGCCACCGTGGTCACCCTGCGTGACGTGCTGGCGATTCTCGAATTGCGCATCAGCCTCGAAGTCGAATCCGCCGGCCTCGCCGCGCAACGCCGCAGCCCCGAGCAACTGGCAACCATGCGCGCCGCCCTCGACGCCCTGAACGAAAGCGCCTCGCATGCCAGCGATGCGGTGTCGTCGGACTTCGCTTTCCACCTGGAAATCGCCCTGTCCACCGGCAACCGCTACTTCACCGACATCATGACGCACCTGGGCACCAGCATCATTCCGCGTACCCGGCTGAACTCGGCGCGCCTGGCCCACGATGATCAACAGCATTACATGAGCCGCCTGAGCCGTGAACACGAGGAAATCTACGACGCGATTGCCCGTCAGGATTCCGATGCTGCGCGTGCGGCGATGCGCCTGCACCTGACCAATAGCCGTGAGAGACTGCGCCAGGCCCATGAAGAGGCGCAGGCGCAGGGTTAGCTCATTATTCCAGGATGACGTGCAAATTTATTGGAGGAACCGGGAAGGGACCATCATTTAAGTAACACCAGAATCTTGAGGGCGTGAAGTCGAACTTTTCTTTCTCAATCGGAAAGACGAATTCCTTTTCACGATTTTCTTCAGTCACAAAGATCGAGGAAATCCAAGGGGTTATTTGAAACAGCTCAAAAGTGATCTTATCGCCAACCTTGTATGCAGGATTCCAGGGCACGATGCCGTGGGCAGGGCCTTCGAGCTTGGTAGTGTCAAGGATTAGACTGCTCTCCCCAATGCGATAAGCCTCTCTAAATGTAGGATAGTAAGGGTGTTCTTCCGATTCGGTTGAAGCCATCTCTGAATTCCTTTTTTAAAAAATGATTAAGCCATGACTCGAATCACGGCATAGTTAGGGGACTCATCACCTACGTCACCATTAGGGGCAAGAATTGATCGGCTGACACCTGTAAGAACTACCAGTACGGACGAACGGTCGACCTGCCGCTGGGTTGCGTCTGACCGTCCATGACGTGGCGCGTCAATAGAGTCAGGGTTCAATTCGCATCCTCAGTGGTTGAGAATACGGCTCCATACTCGACTCATCGCGAAACTTGTAACGCAGCTCCACCTCGCGGTTCAGATACGGTTGCAGCGCCTCTTTCGGCAGTTGCACCTCGATGTCGAACAGCTTCTCCATTTCATCCTCGGCGTCGTCCCAGGCGCCAGTGTCCACCTCATCACCTTCCCATTCGGGCTCCTCGCCATCGCTGCCGAGAATCGCGTAGACGCTCCAGTTTGCTGCGAAATCGCTGGAATCCGGCACCTGCACGGTGAGGATCTCCGGCAATTGCGAGAGCTGAAGTGTCACGCAGTCGTCTTGCGCAGGGGCGGCATAGGTGAGGGTGGGGGCGGCAAAATGCATCGACATAGCGGCTTCCTTTGAGTGGTCCGCCACGATCCTTCGTGGCAGTCGACGTACTTTACGAGCCGCTGGTCCTCTCAGAATTAAACGAATCCAGACCAGATATTTCCGCGAGAAATGCTTCAAGGACGGGCCTTCCAGCGATTTCCAGAAGCATAGACAGCGATTTTGTCGGACAAAAAAGCCCTGCCAACGATGAAATGCAGTTGACGGTTATTTTTTAAGTTGTACGATGACCTACAACTTCGGCGAAGGCTGAACGGTCCACTCACAATAAAACGTTGCTACCAGGGTGTTCGAATAATGAATCCACAAGAACTGAAGTCCATCCTCTCTGCCGGCCTGCTGTCTTTCCCGGTGACCGATTTCAACGCGCAGGGCGATTTCAACCGCGCGGGCTACATCAAACGCCTGGAATGGCTGGCTCCGTATGGCGCTTCGGCTCTGTTCGCCGCCGGCGGCACCGGTGAGTTCTTCTCCCTGGCCGCCAGCGAATACTCGGAAATCATCAAGACTGCCGTCGACACCTGCGCAACCAGCGTGCCGATCCTCGCCGGCGTCGGTGGTTCGACCCGCCAGGCCATCGAATACGCTCAGGAAGCCGAGCGTCTGGGCGCCAAAGGCCTGTTGCTGCTGCCGCACTACCTGACCGAAGCGAGCCAGGACGGTGTTGCCGCCCACGTTGAAGCCGTGTGCAAATCGGTGAAGATCGGCGTGGTCGTCTACAACCGCAACGTTTGCCGCCTTAACGCGCCGCTGCTGGAACGTCTGGCCGAGCGCTGCCCGAACCTGATCGGCTACAAGGATGGCCTGGGCGATATCGAGTTGATGGTTTCGATCCGTCGCCGCCTCGGTGATCGCTTCAGCTACCTGGGTGGTCTGCCGACCGCTGAAGTCTACGCCGCTGCCTACAAGGCGCTGGGCGTGCCGGTCTACTCCTCGGCGGTGTTCAACTTCATCCCGAAAACCGCGATGGACTTCTACCACGCGATCGCTCGCGAAGATCACGCCACCGTCGGCAAGATCATCGACGACTTCTTCCTGCCGTACCTGGACATCCGCAACCGCAAGGCCGGTTACGCCGTGAGCATCGTCAAGGCAGGTGCAAAAATCGCCGGCTATGACGCAGGTCCGGTGCGTGCGCCGCTGACCGACCTGACCGGCGAAGAGTACGAAATGCTCGCCGCGCTGATCGACAAGCAAGGCGCGCAATAAACGAGAAAAGCGAGGCCGCTGAGCAATCAGCGGCTTTTTGCGTGATGGCTTTTAGAGTTGAGGGCTGCCCTGTGACAACTGCAAAACGCTACGACAACTACATCAATGGCGAATGGGTCGCCGGTGCCGATTACTCGGCCAACATCAACCCGTCCGAACTCAGCGACACCATCGGCGACTACGCCAAGGCTGACCTGACCCAGGTCAACGCCGCCATCGACGCTGCTCGCGCTGCGTTCCCGGCGTACTCCACGTCGGGCATTCAGGCCCGTCACGATTCGCTGGATAAAGTCGGCACGGAAATTCTCGCCCGTCGCGAAGAGCTCGGCACCCTGCTGGCCCGTGAAGAGGGCAAGACCCTGCCGGAAGCGATCGGTGAAGTGACCCGCGCCGGCAACATTTTCAAGTTCTTCGCCGGTGAATGCCTGCGTCTGTCCGGTGACTACGTGCCGTCGGTACGCCCGGGCGTCAACGTAGAAGTTACTCGCGAAGCGCTGGGCGTGGTCGGTCTGATCACCCCGTGGAACTTCCCGATCGCCATCCCGGCGTGGAAAATTGCTCCGGCCCTGGCCTACGGCAACTGCGTCGTGCTCAAGCCTGCCGATCTGGTGCCGGGCTGCGCTTGGGCGCTGGCGGAAATCATTTCCCGCGCGGGCTTCCCGGCCGGTGTGTTCAACCTGGTAATGGGCAGCGGTCGCGTGGTTGGCGAGGCGTTGGTCAACAGCCCGAAAGTCGACGGCATCAGCTTCACCGGTTCGGTGGGCGTGGGTCGTCAGATCGCGGTCAACTGCGTTTCGCGCCAGGCCAAGGTGCAGCTGGAAATGGGCGGCAAGAACCCGCAGATCATTCTCGACGACGCCGACCTCAAGCAAGCGGTCGAGCTGTCGGTGCAGAGCGCGTTCTACTCCACCGGCCAGCGCTGCACAGCGTCGAGCCGTCTGATCGTCACCGCCGGCATTCACGACAAATTCGTTGAAGCGATGGCCGAGCGCATGAAGTCGATCAAGGTCGGCCACGCGCTGAAAGCCGGCACCGACATCGGTCCGGTGGTTTCCCAGGCGCAGCTGGAACAGGACATGAAGTACATCGACATCGGCCAGTCCGAAGGTGCACGTCTGGTCAGCGGCGGCGGTGTGGTGACTTGCGACACCGAGGGCTATTTCCTCGCGCCAACCCTGTTCGCCGACAGCGAAGCGTCGATGCGCATCAGCCGCGAAGAGATCTTCGGCCCGGTGGCCAACATCGTTCGCGTGGCCGATTACGAAGCTGCGCTGGCAATGGCCAACGACACCGAATTCGGCTTGTCGGCCGGCATCGCCACCACCTCGCTGAAGTACGCTAACCACTTCAAGCGCCACTCCCAGGCCGGGATGGTGATGGTCAACCTGCCGACCGCCGGTGTGGATTACCACGTACCGTTCGGTGGCCGTAAAGGCTCGTCCTACGGCTCCCGTGAGCAGGGCCGCTATGCACAAGAGTTCTACACGGTCGTGAAGACTGCCTACATCGGTTCCTGATACACGCAATACCTGTGGGAGCTGGCTTGCCAGCGATTCAGGCAACGCGGTGCTGCAGGCACGCCGCGCTGATGCCATCGCTGGCAAGCCAGCTCCCACAAAGACCAAAGAATGTTTTACCCGCATAAAAATAATCAGTGGGAGTACATCTGCATGCAATCCTCCAAGCCGACTCACGTCCGCTATTTGATCCTGCTCATGCTGTTTCTGGTGACCACGATCAATTACGCCGACCGTGCCACGATCGCCATTGCCGGTTCCAGCCTGCAAAAGGACCTTGGCATTGACGCCGTCACCCTCGGCTACATCTTCTCCGCATTCGGTTGGGCCTACGTCGCCGGGCAAATTCCCGGTGGCTGGCTGCTCGATCGCTTCGGCTCGAAAAAAGTCTATGCCCTGAGCATTTTCACCTGGTCGCTGTTCACCGTGCTGCAAGGCTTCGTCGGTGAATTCGGCATGTCCACGGCAGTGGTTGCGCTGTTCATGCTGCGTTTCCTCGTGGGCCTGGCGGAAGCGCCATCGTTCCCCGGCAACGCGCGCATCGTGGCGGCGTGGTTTCCGACCGCTGAACGCGGCACCGCTTCGGCGATCTTCAACTCGGCGCAATACTTTGCCACCGTGCTGTTCGCGCCGTTGATGGGCTGGATCGTCTACAGCTTCGGCTGGGAGCACGTGTTTATCGTCATGGGTATCCTCGGTATCGTGTTCTCGCTGGTGTGGCTGAAAGTCATCTACAGCCCGCGCGAACACCCACGGGTCAACGAGGCCGAGTTCAAGCACATCGCTGACAACGGCGGCATGGTCGACATGGATCAGAAGGGCAAGAAGTCCGACGGTCCGAAGTGGGATTACATCCGTCAGCTGCTGACCAACCGCATGATGCTCGGCGTGTATCTGGGCCAGTACTGCATCAACGGCATCACCTATTTTTTCCTCACCTGGTTCCCGGTGTATCTGGTGCAAGAGCGTGGCATGACCATTCTCAAGGCCGGCTTCATCGCTTCATTGCCGGCGATCTGCGGCTTCATCGGCGGCGTGCTTGGCGGGGTGATTTCCGACTATCTGCTGCGCAAGGGCCACTCGCTGACTTTCGCCCGCAAAGCGCCGATCATCGCCGGCCTGTTGGTGTCGAGCAGCATCGTCGCGTGCAACTATGTTGAAGTGGAATGGATGGTCGTCGGCTTCATGGCCCTGGCATTCTTCGGCAAAGGCGTTGGCGCACTGGGCTGGGCGGTGGTCTCCGACACCTCGCCGAAACAGATCGCCGGTCTGAGCGGTGGCCTGTTCAACACCTTCGGCAACATCGCTTCGATCACCACGCCGATCGTCATCGGCTACATCATCAGCTCCACCGGCTCGTTCAAGTGGGCGCTGGTGTTTGTCGGCGCCAACGCACTGGTCGCGGTGTTCAGCTATCTGGTGATTGTCGGCCCGATCAAGCGTGTGGTCCTGAAAGAGCCGCCAGCCAAGGGCGGCAATGAAGCCACCGGCAATTTGTCTCAAGCGCATTCCTGAGGAGCGGCGTCATGCAGTTGATTGAACATTCCGACTCGCCGCGCTACATCCGCCTGCACGAGCGGGACAACGTTGTAGTGGTGGTCAACGATCAGGGCGTACCGGCCGGTACCGAGTTCGCCGACGGCCTGGTCACCCTGGATTTCGTACCGCAGAGCCACAAGGTCACCCTGGAGGATATTCCCGAAGGCGGCCCGGTGATTCGTTACGGGCAGATCATCGGCTACGCGTTGCAGCCGATCCGTCGTGGCAGTTGGGTCAAGGAAGATCAACTGCGCATGCCGACCGCGCCGCCGCTGGACAGCTTGCCGCTGTCCACCGATGTGCCGGATGCGCAGGCACCGCTGGAAGGCTTCACGTTCGAGGGTTATCGCAACGCCGACGGCACCGTCGGCACGCGCAACATTCTCGGCATCACCACCACCGTGCAGTGCGTCACCGGCGTGCTCGATCACGCGGTCAAGCGCATCAAGGAAGAGTTGCTGCCGAAGTACCCGCACGTCGACGACGTGGTGGCACTGACCCACAGTTATGGCTGCGGTGTGGCGATTACCGCGACCGATGCCTACATCCCGATTCGTACCGTGCGTAATCTGGCGCGCAACCCGAACCTGGGTGGCGAAGCACTGGTGATCGGTCTGGGCTGCGAGAAATTGCAGGCCGGGCAGGTGATGCACGAGGACGATGCCTCGGTGGATCTCAGCGATCCGTGGCTGTACCGCTTGCAGGATTCCAGTCACGGCTTTACCGAAATGATCGAACAGATCATGGAACTGGCCGAAGTGCGCTTGAAGAAACTCGACCAGCGCCGTCGCGAAACCGTGCCGGCCTCCGAGCTGATTCTCGGTATGCAGTGTGGCGGCAGCGATGCCTTCTCCGGCATCACCGCCAACCCGGCGCTGGGTTATGCCTCGGACTTGCTGTTGCGTGCGGGGGCGACGGTGATGTTTTCCGAAGTCACCGAAGTGCGCGATGCGATCTATCTGCTGACGTCGCGGGCGCAAACGCAAACCGTCGCCGAAGAGCTGGTACGCGAGATGGACTGGTACGACCGTTACCTGGCCAAGGGCGAAGCCGATCGCAGCGCCAACACCACGCCGGGCAACAAGAAGGGCGGGTTGTCGAACATTGTCGAGAAGTCCCTGGGCTCGATCGTCAAGTCCGGCAGCAGTGCGATCAATGGCGTGCTCGGCCCGGGCGAGCGCTTCAAGCACAAGGGCCTGATTTTCTGCGCGACGCCGGCCAGCGATTTTGTCTGCGGTACGTTGCAACTGGCGGCGGGGATGAACCTGCACGTGTTCACCACCGGTCGCGGCACGCCTTACGGGCTAGCCATGGCGCCGGTGGTCAAGGTATCGACGCGGACTGAACTGGCGCAGCGCTGGCCGGATCTGATCGACATCGATGCCGGACGCATTGCCACCGGGCGCGCGACCATCGAAGAACTGGGCTGGGAGTTGTTTCACTATTACCTGGATGTTGCCAGTGGCAAGCAACAGACCTGGGCGGAGAAGCACAAGCTGCATAACGACATCACCTTGTTCAACCCGGCGCCGATTACCTGATCGTTTCATGGAAGATCAAAAGCCCCTCACCCCAGCCCTCTCCCGGAGGGAGAGGGGGCCGACCGAGTTGTTTGGCGCTATACATCGACCTGACAAATCGGGTCGATTATGGATTCGACGATGTCATTTCAGGTCGGTGGATTGTTTAAATATCCCCCGATCGATTCCCTCTCCCTTTGGGAGAGGGCTAGGGTGAGGGGCTTTTGCTTTATCATTGCCCCCCCTGACTAAGCTCACCCAAGGCTCTCCGGCATGCTGGCAATCTTTCTTGAAACCCTGAACATCACCGCGCCGGTGTTTGCCATGCTGTTTCTCGGTGTGCTGCTCAAGCGCATCGACTGGATCAACGACAACTTCATCCACACCGCCTCGTCGCTGGTGTTCAACGTGACCATGCCGGCGCTGCTGTTCCTCGGCATCCTCCACGCCGACCTGCACGCCGCACTGCAACCCTCGCTACTCATCTACTTTTCCCTCGCCACCCTGGTGAGTTTCGCTGTGGCTTGGGGCTGGGCGATTTTCAGGTGTCCGCGCGAAGATCGCGGCATCTACACCCAGGGTGCGTTTCGCGGCAACAACGGCGTGATAGGCCTGGCGCTCGCCGCGAGCATGTACGGCGATTACGGCATTTCCCTCGGTGCGATTCTGGCGGCGCTGGTGATTCTCTTCTACAACACGCTGTCGACCATCGTGCTGGCGGTGTACAGCCCGGTGATCAAGTCCGATCCGTGGAGCATCTGCAAAAGCGTGTTCAGCAACCCGCTGATCATCAGCGTGATTTCGGCAGCGCCGTTCGCTTATTTCAAGATCGGTTTGCCGGGTTGGCTCGAAACCTCCGGCCAGTACCTGGCGCAGACCACGCTGCCGCTGGCGCTGATCTGTATCGGCGGCACGCTGTCACTGGCGGCTCTGCGCAAGAGCGGCAAGATGGCGCTCAGCTCCAGCCTGGTGAAGATGGTCGGTCTGCCGTTACTGGCAACCGTGGGCGCGTGGTTGTGGGGCTTTCGCGGGGCGGAGCTGGGGATTCTGTTTCTCTACTTTGGCAGCCCGACGGCGGCGGCAAGTTTCGTCATGGCCCGGGCGGCGCAGGGCAATCATGAGCTGGCAGCGGCGATTATCGTGATGACCACGTTGATGGCGGCGATTACCACCAATGTCGGGATCTTTGTGTTGCAGTGGGGTGGGTGGATCTAAAGGCAAGATCAAAAGATCGCAGCCTTCGGCAGCTCCTACATGGAAATGCGGTCTCCTGTAGGAGCTGCCGAAGGCTGCGATCTTTTAGCTTTTCTGGTAGCTGTCGATCACTTCCTGCGCCGCGCGAAACGCATCGATCGCCGCCGGTACGCCGGCATACACCGCGCAATGCAGCAGCGCTTCGCGAATCTCTTCCACGGTGCAGCCGTTGTTCAGCGCACCGCGCACATGGCCTTTCAACTCCTGCGGACACTTCAACGCGGTCAGCGCGGCGAGGGTAATCAGGCTGCGGGTTTTCAGCGACAAGCCTTCGCGATTCCACACGCCGCCCCAGGCGTGTTCATTGACGAAATCCTGCAACGGCTGGGTGAACTCGGTGGCGTTGCCCAGGGCGCGATCTACGAAGGCATCGCCCATGACCTGACGACGGATTTCAACCCCGGACTGCTTCGACTCGCTCATGGCACATCTCTCTTGTGGTGTTGGCGACGCCAGGCGCGGATCGACGTGAACAGCAAAAACGTCAGCAGCGCCGGCAGGACATAAAACAGCATCAAGCGCTCGAGTTTGCCGGCCAGCGGCATGCCGGTGGTGAACGACACCACATGCAGCCCGTAGACCAGATACAAACCGAGCAGCAGCAAGCCTTCGGCCCGGGTCACGCGATAGCCGGAATAGAACACCGGCAAGCACAGCGCCGCAACGCCGAGCATCACCGGCAAGTCGAAATCCAGCGCATTCGGGGAAACG
Organism: Pseudomonas sp. Sample_11; assembly: GCF_004307505.1. Lineage (NCBI taxonomy): Bacteria > Pseudomonadati > Pseudomonadota > Gammaproteobacteria > Pseudomonadales > Pseudomonadaceae > Pseudomonas > Pseudomonas sp. Sample_11. The sequence continues at coordinate 55,263 of NZ_RCOD01000065.1, read as the reverse complement.
GAAAGCGGCGTCGGTGCGAGTAGGGCGGTCAGGCCGAGCACCCCGAGCAGGTTGAACAGGTTGGCGCCGATCACGTTGCCCACGGCAATGTCACGCTGCCCGCGCAACGCCGCGATCAGCGAAGTCGCCAGTTCCGGCAGCGAAGTGCCGACCGCGACCACGGTCAGGCCGATGACCCGTTCGGACAGGCCCAGGTCGGTAGCCACGACCACGGCGGCGCCGAGCAGCAAACGCCCGGCGAATACCAGCATGGCCAGGCCAGCGAGAATCATCAGCACACTGATCAACCAGGATTGCTGCGTAGCCTGTGGTCGTGCGCCATGGGGCCGGGTTGAGTGTCGCGACTGGCGGAACAACAAACCAAGGTACAGCGCCAAGGCCCCGAGCAGCAGGACACCGTCGAAACGCCCGAGGTCTTTATTCCAGGCGAGGATGAATACCAGCAGGCTGGCGCCGATCATCAACGGGATATCCAGACGCACCAGTTGCCGCGATACGCGCAGCGGGATGATCAGTGCAGAGAGGCCAAGGGTTACGAGGATGTTGAAGATGCCGCTGCCGACCACGCTGCCGACGGCGATGTCCGGGTTGTCGGTCAGCGCCGCTTGCAGGCTCACGGCCATTTGCGGGGCGCTGCTGCCGAGGGCGACGATGGTCAGGCCGATGATCAGCGGACGCACATGCAGGCGCTCGGCCAGACGCACGGCGGCGCGCACCATCAGCTCGGCGCCGATGAGCAAAAGAACCAGGCCGCTGAGCAATTCGATGACGTTGATCAGCGGCAGATCGGCTAGTCCGAAAATGGTCGGCGCTCCATCAGTCCAGGGCCTGCACGCGAACCCGTGCGGTGCCGCTGCGCAGCATGCCGATTTCATCGGCGGCCTCGCGCGAAAGATCGATCAGCCGGCCACGGGTATGCGGGCCACGGTCATTGATGCGGACCACGACAGATTCATCGTTTTTCAGGTTGGTGACCTTCACCCGCGTGCCGAACGGCAACTGGCGGTGGGCGGCGGTCAGGGAATGCTGGTTGAAGGCTTCGCCGCTGGCGGTGCGCTTACCGTGATGTTTGGCTCCATAGTAGGAGGCGACGCCGGTCTGGTCGTAACCGTGCGGGTCGATGGTGTCGGTACTGGCGCAACCGGCCAGCAGAGAGAGCAGGGCGCTGCTCAGCAACAGACGCTTCATTCAAAGGTATCCCGGATCAAATGTAGGAGTGACCTGTGGCGAGGGGATTTATCCCCGTTGGACTGCGCAGCAGTCCCAAAACTGAGAACTCGGTTTATCTGGTGCAAATCAAGCTCAGCAATTGGGGCTGCTTCGCGGCCCAACGGGGATAAATCCCCTCGCCACAGGTCCCTTCCACAGGGAATGGAGCCAGGTTTTGGATCTGGCTCCATTGGTGGTCAGCCTTCGAGCTTGCTTTTCAGCAGTTCGTTCACCTGCTGCGGGTTGGCCTTGCCTTTCGAGGCTTTCATGGCCTGGCCGACGAAGAAGCCGAACATCTTGCCGCGTTTGGCTTCGTCTGCCGCGCGGTACTGTTCGACCTGTTCGGCGTTGGCCGCGAGCATTTCATCGAGCACGGCGGAGATCGCGCCGGTGTCGGTGACTTGCTTGAGGCCGCGCTTCTCGATGATCTCGTCAGCACTGCCTTCGCCGTTGGCCATCGCTTCGAACACTACCTTGGCGATCTTGCCGGAGATGGTGTTGTCCTTGATGCGCTGCAGCATGCCGCCCAGTTGCTCGGCGGAGACTGGCGAGTCTTCGATGTCCAGGCCCTGCTTGTTGAGCAGGCTGCCCAACTCGACCATCACCCAGTTCGCCGCCAGTTTCGCGTCGCCACCGATGGCTGCGACTTTCTCGAAGTAGTCCGCCTGCTCGCGGCTGGTGGCCAGCACGTTGGCGTCGTAGGCCGACAGACCGAACTGGCTCTGGAAGCGCTCGCGCTTTTGCGGTGGCAGTTCCGGCAGGGTGGCACGCACTTCACCGAGGAACGACTCTTCGATGACCACCGGCAGCAGGTCCGGATCGGGGAAGTAACGGTAGTCGTTGGCTTCCTCTTTCGAACGCATCGGACGGGTCTCGTCCTTGTTCGGATCGTACAGGCGGGTCTGCTGGATCACTTTGCCGCCGTCCTCGATCAGTTCGATCTGACGCTGGATCTCGGAGTTGATTGCCTTCTCGATGAAGCGGAACGAGTTGACGTTCTTGATCTCGCAGCGAGTGCCGAACTCGACCTGGCCTTTCGGGCGTACCGAGACGTTGCAGTCGCAACGCAGCGAGCCTTCGGCCATGTTGCCGTCGCAGATGCCCAGGTAGCGCACCAGCGCGTGGATCGCCTTGACGTAAGCCACGGCTTCCTTGGCGCTGCGCATGTCCGGCTCGGAGACGATTTCCAGCAGCGGCGTGCCGGCACGGTTCAGGTCGATGCCGGTGGCACCGTTGAATTCTTCGTGCAGGCTCTTGCCGGCGTCTTCTTCCAGGTGCGCGCGGGTGATGCCGACGCGTTTGACCGTGCCGTCTTCCAGGGCGATGTCCAGGTGGCCCTTGCCAACGATCGGCAATTCCATCTGGCTGATCTGGTAGCCCTTCGGCAGATCCGGGTAGAAGTAGTTCTTGCGGGCGAACACGTTGTGCTGGCCGATCTCGGCGTCAATCGCCAGGCCGAACATCACCGCCATGCGCACCGCTTCCTGGTTGAGCACCGGCAGCACGCCGGGCATGCCCAGGTCGATCAGGCTGGCCTGGGTGTTCGGCTCGGAACCGAACGTGGTGGAACTACCGGAAAAGATTTTCGACCGGGTGGTGAGCTGAGTGTGAATCTCCAGCCCGATCACGACTTCCCATTGCATGTGTGTCTCCTCAGAAGCCGGTTGGGGTGCGGGTGTGCCAGTCAGTGTTGAGCTGATACTGGTGGGCAACGTTCAACAGGCGGCCTTCCTGGAAATACGGCGCGAGCAACTGCACGCCCACCGGCAGACCGTCGACAAAACCGGCCGGCATCGACAGGCCCGGCAGGCCGGCGAGGTTGGCGGTGATGGTGTAGACGTCTTCCAGATAGGCAGCGACCGGGTCGCTGTTCTTCGCGCCGAGTTTCCACGCCGGGTTTGGCGTGGTCGGGCCGAGGATGATGTCGACTTCATTGAACGCAGCCATGAAATCGTTCTTCACCAGACGACGAATCTTCTGCGCTTTCAGGTAGTAGGCGTCGTAGTAACCGGCGGACAGCGCGTAGGCACCGACCATGATCCGGCGCTGCACTTCCGCGCCGAAGCCTTCCCCACGGGAGCGCTTGTACAGGTCGATGAGGTTTTCCGGGTTCTCGCAGCGATGGCCGAAACGCACGCCGTCGAAACGCGACAGGTTGGAAGACGCTTCTGCCGGGGCGATCACGTAGTAGGCCGGAATGGCGTGCTGCATGTTCGGCAGGCTGATTTCCTTGATCACGGCACCGAGCTTCTGCAACTGCTGGATGCTGTTCTGGATCAGCTCGGCAATGCGCGGGTCGAGACCGGCGCTGAAGTATTCCTTCGGCACGCCGATGCGCAGGCCTTGCAGCGAATCGCCCAGGCTGGCGGAGTAATCCGGAACCGGCTCATCGATGCTGGTGGAGTCGTTCGGGTCGAAGCCGGCCATGCCTTGCAGCAGGATCGCGCAGTCTTCGGCCGTGCGCGCCAACGGGCCGCCCTGATCGAGGCTGGAAGCGTAGGCAATCATGCCCCAGCGCGAAACGCGACCGTAGGTCGGCTTCAGGCCGGTGAGGTTGGTGAACGCCGCCGGCTGACGGATCGAACCGCCGGTGTCAGTGGCCGTGGCCGCTGGCAACAGACGAGCAGCAACCGCCGCCGCCGAGCCGCCGGACGAACCGCCCGGCACGTGTTCCAGGTTCCACGGGTTTTTCACCGCGCCGTACCAGCTCGACTCGTTGGCCGAACCCATGGCGAATTCGTCCATGTTGGTCTTGCCCAGGGTCACGGCGCCGGCAGCGGCCAGTTTCGCAACGACAGTGGCGTCATACGGGGCTTTGAAATTGTCGAGCATCTTCGAGCCGCAGCTGGTGCGGATGCCCTGGGTGCAGAACAGATCCTTGTGGGCGATCGGCGCGCCGAGCAGGGCGCCGCTCTCACCGTTGGCCCGGCGTGCATCGGCGGCTTTCGCCTGCTCGATGGCCAGATCCTCGGTGAGGCTGATGAAACTGTTGAGCTGCGGATCGAGCTGGGTAATACGCGCCAGCAGGACTTTGGTCAGCTCTTCGGAGGAAAACTTTTTATCGGCGAGACCGCGGGCGATCTCGGCCAGAGTCATTTGATGCATTGCAGGCTCTTTCCCTTTAGTCGATGACTTTCGGAACCAGATACAGGCCGTTTTCGACCGCTGGTGCGATGGACTGGTAGGCCTCGCGATTATTCGTCTCGGTCACCACGTCGGCGCGCAGGCGCTGACTGGCTTCCAGGGGGTGGGCCAGCGGCTCGATACCGTCGGTATCAACGGCCTGCATTTCGTCGACCAGCCCGAGAATGCTGTTGAGGGCGGAAGTAATGTGCGGAAGATCGGCATCGTTGAGGCCAAGGCAGGCCAGATGCGCGATTTTTTCCACGTCGGAGCGTTCTAGCGCCATCGGGATTCTCCAGTGGAAAACAGAACGGACGGCGTCCGTGTGTTAGATTGTCGGAACACTACCGCACTTCTACGGTCATAAGGCCGCGATTGTGGGGCTTGGTGCACAGAAAAGCGGCCAATTTAACATATTGGCGCCTTGCCCAAAATCCCTGTCGTTGTTAGAGTTTGCCGCACTTTTTTACCCACGCGTTGCCTAGGGTCCCTTTCCCATGTTCAAGAAACTGCGTGGCATGTTTTCCAGCGATCTTTCCATTGACCTGGGCACTGCCAACACCCTTATTTACGTGCGCGAGCGCGGTATCGTCCTGAATGAGCCATCGGTTGTGGCCATTCGGACACACGGTAACCAGAAAAGTGTCGTCGCTGTCGGCACCGAGGCCAAGCGCATGCTCGGCCGTACGCCGGGCAACATTGCTGCCATTCGTCCGATGAAGGACGGCGTGATCGCCGACTTCAGCGTCTGCGAAAAGATGCTGCAGTACTTTATCAACAAGGTTCACGAAAACAGTTTCCTGCAGCCCAGCCCTCGTGTGCTGATCTGCGTTCCATGCAAGTCCACCCAGGTTGAGCGTCGCGCCATCCGTGAATCGGCCCTTGGCGCCGGTGCCCGTGAAGTGTTCCTGATCGAAGAGCCGATGGCTGCTGCGATCGGTGCCGGCCTGCCGGTTGAAGAAGCGCGCGGTTCGATGGTCGTGGACATCGGTGGTGGTACCACCGAGATCGCCTTGATCTCCCTGAACGGTGTGGTTTACGCCGAATCCGTACGTGTCGGTGGCGACCGTTTCGACGAAGCGATCATCACCTACGTGCGCCGCAACTACGGCAGCCTGATCGGTGAATCCACCGCTGAGCGCATCAAGCAGGAAATCGGTACGGCCTACCCGGGCGGCGAAGTACGCGAAGTCGATGTTCGCGGTCGCAACCTGGCCGAAGGCGTTCCACGCGCATTCACCCTGAACTCCAACGAAGTGCTCGAGGCTCTGCAAGAGTCGCTGGCAACCATCGTTCAGGCGGTGAAAAGCGCGCTGGAGCAATCGCCGCCGGAACTGGCTTCCGACATCGCCGAGCGTGGCCTGGTGCTGACCGGTGGTGGCGCGCTGCTGCGTGACCTCGACAAGTTGCTGGCCCAGGAAACCGGTCTGCCGGTGATCGTTGCCGAAGATCCGCTGACTTGCGTTGCTCGCGGCGGTGGCCGTGCGCTGGAAATGATGGATAAGCACACCATGGATCTGCTTTCGAGCGAATAAGCTTCGAATGCAATACGTGGGTGAGCGCACAGGCAGCACTTTGCAGTGCTGCCTGTTGGCGTTTATCTTCTGTCAGTCTTCATCCAGGCCGGTTTGATGCCGTATGAATAAACAGAACATTTGCCTGGGAGGAGCGGCTTATTAAACCGCTTTTCACCAAAGGCCCTTCGTTGGGCGTGCGCCTGTTGGTGCTGGCCGTGCTCGCGGTCGCGCTGATGGTGGTCGATGCACGTTTCGACCTGCTCAAGCCCGCGCGCAAGCAAGCGTCGCTGGTGCTCATGGATGCCTACTGGATCACGGACCTGCCCGGCCGCTTGTGGGAAGGGGTCGCCAGTCAGTTCGGCAGCCGCACCGAGCTCGTCGCCGAAAACGAAAAACTCAAGACCGAAAACCTGCTGTTGCAGGGGCGCATGCAAAAGCTCGCGGCCCTGACCGAGCAGAACGTTCGGTTGCGCGAGTTGCTCAATTCCTCTGCATTGGTCAATGAAAAGGTCGAAGTGGCCGAGCTGATCGGCATGGACCCCAACCCCTTCACCCATCGCATCATCATCAACAAAGGTGAGCGCGACGGCGTGGTGCTCGGTCAACCGGTGCTTGATGCGCGCGGGCTGATGGGCCAGGTGGTCGAATTGATGCCGTACACCTCGCGCGTTCTGCTGCTGACCGACACCACTCATAGCATTCCGGTGCAGGTGAACCGTAACGGTCTGCGCGCGATTGCCAGCGGCACCGGTAACCCGGAACGGCTGGAATTGCGTCATGTCGCCGACACAGCCGACATCAAGGAAGGCGATCTGCTGGTCAGCTCCGGTCTCGGCCAGCGATTCCCGGCCGGTTATCCGGTGGCCACGGTAAAAGAGGTCATCCACGACTCCGGCCAACCGTTTGCCATTGTCCGCGCCGTGCCGACTGCCGCCCTGAATCGCAGCCGCTACCTGCTGCTGGTGTTCAGCGACAGCCGCACTGCCGAAGAACGCGCCAATGACGCCGCCCAGGCGCAGGAACAGCTCGACGCCCACGGCGGCGGCCCGATGTTGCCGGCCAGCGTGCCGAAACCGTTGATCATGCCTGCCACGCCGTCGACCGCTACCGCAGCGCCGGCCACTGAAGCCGCAGCGCCTGCCGCCACGCCGGCCAAGCCCGCCGCGAGCAAACCGCCCGCTGCCGCTCCGGCCGCTGCCAAACCGCCGGCCGCGAGCAAACCACCGGCGAAACCGCCAGCGACTACCGGGGGACGAGAATAATGGTCGGCGCGAAAAAATCCGGAAACGGCTGGATGATCTGGCTGACGTTCTTCGTCGGTATCCTGCTCAGCGTATCGCCGTTGCCGATCTTCATGGAAATCCTTCGCCCGCTGTGGCTGGCCTTGCTCGTGACCTTCTGGGCGCTGTACATGCCGCACACGGTCGGCATGGTGACGGCGTTCTGTCTGGGACTGGCCGAAGATGTCCTGCAGGGCGACCTGCTCGGGCAGAACGCGCTGATCCTGACCCTGATTACTTTCCTCGTGTTGTCGTTGCAGCAGCGTCTGCGCATGTTCCCGATGTGGCAGCAGTGCCTGGTGATCCTGGTGATCTTCGGCCTCGCACAATTGGCGCAACTGTGGCTCAGCGCTCTGACCGGCAACCGTCAGCCAACCCTGGCGCTGGTCTTGCCGGCGCTGGTCAGTGCCTTGCTCTGGCCGTGGGTCAGCTTCGCCCTTCGCGGGATGTGCCGACGCTACAGAATCTATTGAGCCGGTGAAGCAGGGCACTGAACAGGGAGATGTTTTGATGAAACTGCTTTACCTCGCCTCCGGCTCACCACGTCGCCGTGAATTGCTCACGCAGATCGGCGTGCGGTTCTCCGCCATCAGCGCGGACATCGATGAAACCCCGCTTCCTGAAGAATCCCCTTCGGCCTATGTCGAGCGCCTCGCGCGTGGCAAGGCTGAGGCCGGGCGCCGCTCGGTCGTCTCTGACCAGCCGTTCTGCGTGCTTGGCGCCGACACCGCTGTGGTACTCGACGGCAAAATACTTGGCAAACCGGTGGACGAAGCCGACGCATGCGCCATGCTGATGATGTTGTCCGGCAACGAACACGAAGTGCTGACCGCCATCGCCGTGCTTGAAGATGAGCGCTGCGAGTCGCGGGTGGTGCGCAGTCGCGTGCGTTTTCGCAGCATCAGCCGCGAAGAGGCCGGCGCCTACTGGGCCAGTGGCGAACCGCGCGACAAGGCCGGCGGCTATGGCATTCAAGGCCTGGGTGCGGTGTTCGTCGCCGGGCTCGACGGCAGCTATTCGGCGGTGGTCGGCCTGCCGTTGTGCGAAACCTGCGAGGTGTTGGGCCATTTCGGCATACCCTGTTGGCAAAACCTGAACACGCCCTGAGCGTCGTACGAATCCAGATGCGGCCACTATCGTGAACATGCCTGAACGAGATCCTGCCATGAGTGAAGAGATTCTGATCAACATCACGCCGATGGAATCGCGCGTGGCGGTGGTCGAAAACGGTGTGCTGCAAGAAGTCCACGTCGAGCGCACGCAGAAACGCGGGATCGTCGGCAACATCTATAAAGGCAAGATCGTTCGTGTACTGCCGGGCATGCAGGCGGCATTTGTCGACATCGGCCTCGATCGTGCGGCTTTCATTCACGCCGCCGAAATCTCCCTGCGTGAAGGCCCGTCGGTGGAAAGCATCAGTTCGCTGGTGCACGAAGGTCAGAGCCTGGTGGTGCAAGTTACCAAGGATCCGATCGGCTCCAAAGGCGCACGCCTGACCACACAACTGTCGATTCCTTCGCGTTATCTGGTGTACATGCCGCGCACCGCCCACGTCGGCATTTCCCTGAAGATCGAAGACGAAGCCGAGCGCGAGCGTCTCAAGCAGGTGGTCAGCGATTGCGTGGCCAAAGAAGGCATCAAGGAGGCCGGCGGTTTCATTCTGCGCACAGCCGCTGAAGGCGCGGGCGCTGATGAAATCCTCATGGACATCCGTTACCTGCGGCGCCTCTGGGACCAGATCAACGAGCAGATCAAGACCATCGCCGCGCCGAGCGTGATCTACGAAGACCTCGGCCTGGCCCTGCGCACCCTGCGTGACCTGGTCAATCCAAAGATCGAGAAGATCCGCATCGACTCGCGGGAGACCTTCCAGAAAACCACGCAATTCGTCGCCGAACTGATGCCGGAAATCGCCGATCGTCTGGAACACTATCCGGGCGAGCGGCCGATCTTCGATCTGTACGGTGTCGAAGACGAAATCCAGCGCGCGCTGGAGCGCAAGGTGCCGTTGAAGTCTGGCGGCTATCTGGTGATCGATCCGGCGGAAGCCATGACCACCATCGACGTCAACACCGGGGCGTTCGTCGGTCATCGCAACCTCGAAGAAACCATTTTCAAGACCAATCTCGAAGCGGCCACGGCGATTGCCCGGCAAATGCGCCTGCGCAATCTCGGCGGGATCATCATCATCGACTTCATCGACATGGAAGATGAAGAGCACCAGCGTCAGGTCCTGCGCACTCTGGAGAAACAGCTGGAGCGCGATCACGCCAAGACCAACATCATCGGCATCACCGAGTTGGGCCTGGTGCAGATGACCCGCAAGCGCACCCGCGAAAGCCTTGAGCAGGTGTTGTGCGAACCGTGCAGCAGTTGTCAGGGACGCGGCAAACTGAAGACCGCCGAAACCATCTGTTACGAGATCTTCCGCGAGATTCTGCGCGAGGCGCGGGCCTATCAGGCCGAGGGTTATCGGGTACTGGCCAACCAGAAAGTAGTCGATCGTCTGCTCGATGAAGAGTCCGGTAACGTCGCCGAGCTTGAAGGCTTTATCGGCCGCACCATACGCTTCCAGGTGGAAACCATGTATTCCCAGGAACAATATGACGTGGTGCTGCTCTGAAGCCCTGCATCACCACTCATTCAACGCGGCTGGCCTCAGCTTTTCGCAGTATTTTTGCCATGGGAGCCAACTGACATGGAGCGTCTGACACGCATTCTGGCCGCACTCACCCGCTGGGGGCTGGGCCTGTGCGCGTTGGTTCTGGTGTTGATGGCGTTGTACGTCAGCCTCGGCCGCGAGCTGACGCCACTGGTGGCGGAATACCGCGCCGACATCGAAGACAAGGCCAGCGCCGCCCTCGGCATGCCCTTGCAGATCGGTGAGCTGGAAGGCAACTGGAGCGGTTTCGCGCCGATCCTGCTGGCCCACGACGTGATGGTCGGCGACGGTGCCAACGCTCTGCGCCTCGACCGCGTGCGGGTGGTGCCGGATATGTGGGGCAGCGTGCTCGCCCGCGAAGTGCGCCTCGCGCATATCGAACTCAACGGTTTGAAGATCAGCCTCAAGGAAGCCGAAGACGGTACCTGGGCGCTGGAAGGTCTGCCGGTGCAGAAGGATCAGCCGTTCGATGCAGCGCAACTGTTCCAGCGCTCGCAGATGATCAAGCAACTGTCGGTGCTCGACAGCCAGGTGACCCTGCAACCGCTCGATCACCCGCCCATGACGCTCACCTATGTCGGTCTGAATCTGCGCACCGGCGCCAGCCGCCAGCGTCTCGACGCGCGTCTGACCTTGCCCGATGGCCAGCCTGTCGCGCTGAGCCTGCGCAGTCAGCTGCGTCCTGACCAGTGGCAGAACAGCGCCATCGAGGGTTATGCCAGCCTGCCGCAGAGCGACTGGTCGAAGTGGCTGCCCGAGCGCCTGACCCAGCAATGGAATTTTTCCGAGATCAAGGCCGGCGGTGAACTCTGGGTCGATTGGGCCGAAGGCGCGTTGCAAAGCGCCGCGTTGCGCCTGAATGCGCCGCAAGTGACCGGTGCCTACGCCGAGCGCAAGCCAATCCAGATCAACAATCTGGCGCTCAACGCCTATTACCGCAACACCGCCGAGGGCGCGAAGGTCACTCTTGATTCACTGGCGATGAGCTTCGGCGACACCCGTTGGGAATCCCATGTGCAGGTGCAGCAGACTCGCGCCAGCGCCAAGGCTGAAGAGCTCTGGCATCTGCAGGCCGATCGCCTCGATCTGACCCCGATCACGCCGCTGCTCAATGCGCTGGGGCCATTGCCGCAGAGTTTCGCCACAGTGGTCGAGCGTTTGAAGGTAACCGGCGGCCTGCGTAACGTGTTGCTGGACTTCCGCCCGACCGCCACCGATGGCAACAAATTCGGCTTTGCCGCCAACCTCGATAATGTCGGTTTCGATGCCTACCACGGCGCTCCGGCGGCGCGAAATGTCAGCGGCAGCCTCAGCGGCAATCTGGACGGCGGTGAGTTGCGCCTCGACAGCAAGGACTTCGTCCTGCACCTCGATCCGATTTTCGCCAAGCCATGGCAATACCTGCAGGCCAATGCGCGGCTGACCTGGAAGCTCGACAAGGACGGCTTCACCCTGATTGCGCCGTACCTGAAGGTGCTGGGCGAGGAGGGCAAGATTGCCGGCGACTTCCTTATCCGCCTGCACTTCGACCATAGCCAGGAAGACTACATGGACCTGCGCGTCGGCCTCGTCGATGGTGACGGTCGCTACACCGCGAAATACCTGCCGGCGGTGTTGAGCCCGGCGCTCGATGAATGGCTGCGCACGGCGATCCTCAAAGGCGCGGTGGATCAGGGTTTCTTCCAGTATCAGGGCTCGCTGAGCAAGAATGCCGGCGAGGCTGATCGCAGCATCAGTTTGTTCTTCAAAGTGCACGACGCCGAACTGGCCTTTCAGCCGGGCTGGCCGCACGTGAGCAAGGTCAGCGGTGACGTGTTCATCGAGGACAGCGGCGTGCGCATCTGGGCTAGCAAGGGCCAATTGCTCGATACCCAAGTCAGCGATGTCTTCGTCAATATTCCTCACGTACCGGCCGGACAGAACAGCCATCTGTTGCTCGATGGCGCGTTTGCCGGTGGCCTGGGCGATGGCTTGAAAATTCTTCAGGACGCGCCGATCGGCACTGGCGAAACCTTTGCCGGTTGGGAGGGCGCCGGTGATCTGAATGGCAAGCTCAAACTGGACATTCCGCTGGCCAAGGGCGAACAGCCGAAAATCCTCGTCGATTTCAAAACCGCCAACGCGCGGCTGAAACTGGCCGAACCGAAACTGGAACTGAGCCAACTCAAGGGCGATTTCCGCTTCGACAGCAATAAAGGCCTCAGCGGCCAGAACATCTCTGCGCGGGCGTTCGACAAACCGGTCACTGCGCAGATTTTCGCGGATGGCAGCCCCAACCAGATCAAGGCCCGGGTTGCGGCGTCGGGGCAGGTCGAAGTGAAAAAGCTCACCGACTGGCTGGGCGTGACCCAGCCGTTGCCGGTGTCCGGGACGATTCCTTATCAGTTGCAGCTGAATCTTTCCGGGGCCGACAGCCAGTTGCTGGTCAGCTCCAGCCTCAAAGGCGTGGCGGTGGATCTGCCGGCGCCGTTCGGCATGACCGCCGATGTCGGGCGCGACACGGTGTTCCGCATGACCCTGCAAGGGCAGGAGCGGCGGTACTGGTTCAATTACGATCAACTGGCCAATTTCACTTTTGCCGCGCCGCCGAGTAATTTTGCCGACGGCCGTGGCGAACTGTTTCTCGGCGCTGGCGAAGCGGTGTTGCCAGGCGCCAAGGGCCTGCGCATTCGCGGCGTGCTATCAGAGCTGGACGTCGCGCCGTGGCAGGATCTGGCCAACAAATACGCCGGCGGGGATCCCGGCGGCAGCGCCAAGCAACTGCTGAGCAGCGCTGACATCAAGGTCGGCAAATTGACCGCGCTCGGCACCACACTGGATCAGGCCTCGGTGCAGATCAATCGCAAGCCCGGCGCATGGAATCTCGCTCTCGATAGTCAGCAGGCCAAGGGCACGGCCAGCCTGCCAGACGCCAAGGGCGTGCCGATTGCAGTGAATCTTCAGTACGTGAAACTGCCGGCGCCGGACCCGGCGGTGCAGGCTGACGAGAACGCGCCGGATCCACTGGCGTCGGTCGATCCGACGAAAATTCCGGCGCTGGATATCACCCTCAATCAATTGTTCCTCGGCCCCGATCTGGTCGGTGGCTGGTCGCTGAAAGTGCGGCCGACCGCCAAGGGCATCGCCCTGAACAACCTCGATATGGGCCTCAAGGGAATCCTGCTGCAAGGCAACGGCGGCTGGGAAGGCGCGCCGGGGGCGACCAGCAGTTGGTACAAGGGCCGCATTGGCGGCAAGAATCTGGCCGACGTGCTCAAAGGCTGGGGCTTCGCGCCTAGCGTGACCAGCGAAGAATTCCATATGGACGTCGATGGCCGCTGGCCGGGCTCTCCGGCGTGGCTGGCGACCAAGCGCTTCTCCGGCACCCTCGACGCCTCGCTGAACAAGGGCCAGTTCGTTGAAGTGGAAGGTGGTGCTCAGGCGCTGCGGGTTTTCGGCCTGCTCAACTTCAACTCGATCGGCCGGCGTCTGCGTCTGGACTTCTCCGACCTGTTCGGCAAAGGCTTGAGCTATGACCGGGTCAAAGGTTTGCTGGTGGCGAACAACGGTGTCTACGTGACACGTGAGCCGATTCGCCTGACCGGGCCTTCGAGCAATCTTGAGCTGGACGGCACGCTGGATCTGGTCGGTGACAAGGTCGATGCGAAATTGCTGGTGACCTTGCCGGTGACCAACAACCTGCCGATCGCCGCGCTGCTCGTCGGCGCACCGGCGGTCGGCGGCGCGCTGTTCCTCATCGACAAGCTGATCGGCGACCGCGTGGCGCGCTTCGCCAGCGTCAAGTACACGGTCAAAGGCCCATGGAAAGAGCCGAAAATCACCTTCGACAAGCCTTTTTAACTAGCAGACACTACCCCTGTAGGAGCTGCCGCAGGCTGCGATCTTTTGATTTTTTTTTGAAGAGCCAGATCAAAAGATCGCAGCCTGCGGCAGCTCCTACACCGGTACATGCAAATTCCGAGGAGCGGCGATGTCTTTAGCGGTGATTCAAATGGTCAGCCAGAGTGACGTGCCGGCCAATCTGGCCCAAGCCCGACGCCTGCTTGAACAGGCCGCCGCCGGCGGAGCGAAGCTCGCGGTGCTGCCGGAAAACTTCGCCGCCATGGGCCGTCGCGACGTCGCTGATATCGGCCGCGCCGAAGCCTTGGGCCAAGGGCCGATCCTGCCATGGTTGAAACAGACCGCCCGCGACCTCACCTTATGGATAGTCGCCGGCACATTGCCGTTGCCACCGTTGGGTCAACCCACGGCCAAAGCCAATGCCTGCTCGTTGTTGATCAATGAATACGGCGAGATCGTCGCGCGCTATGACAAGCTGCATCTGTTCGATGTCGATGTCGCCGACAATCGCGGCCGGTACCGTGAATCCGATGACTATGCTTATGGCGGTAATGTAGTGGTGGCGGATACGCCGGTGGGGCGAGTCGGTCTGAGCGTGTGTTACGACTTGCGTTTCCCGGAGCTGTACAGTGAATTGCGTGCCGCCGGTGCCGAATTGATTACCGCACCGTCGGCCTTCACGGCCGTAACCGGCGCCGCGCATTGGGATGTACTGATCCGCGCGCGGGCCATCGAAACACAGTGTTATATCCTCGCGGCCGCACAGGGCGGCAGTCATCCGGGGCCACGCGAGACCTTCGGGCATGCGGCGATTGTCGACCCGTGGGGGCGTGTGCTGGCCCAGCAGGATCAAGGCGAGGCGGTGTTGCTGGCCGCCCGCGACAGCGATGAACAAGCGTCCATCCGGGCGCGCATGCCGGTGACGCGTCATCGGCGGTTTTTCTCGCAGGGCGCCCAGCGGCCTGCTTCAGAACACGAATTTAAGGCGTAAACCTATGAGCGAGTTGTTGTCCTCAGTCAGTGATCACCTGTTGGCACCCGGCGGTGTCACGATCGAGAGCCTGCAAGGCGTGCTCGGCGATCTGGCCGGGCCGGGCATCGATGCCGCCGACCTGTATTTCCAGGGCCAGATCTCCGAGTCGTGGGCGCTGGAAGACGGCATCGTCAAGGAAGGCAGCTTCAACCTCGACCAAGGTGTCGGCGTGCGTGCGCAGTCCGAAGAGAAAACCGGTTTTGCCTACAGCAACGCGATCACCCTCGAAGCCCTCGGTGCCGCGGCCCGCGCCGCGCGTTCGATCTCCCGCGCCGGGCAGAACGGCACCGTGCAGGCATTCACCAGCCAGGATGTCGCGCAACTGTACGCGCCCGATAACCCGCTGGAAGTGCTCAGCCGCGCGGAAAAAGTCGAGTTGCTCAAACGCATCGACGTCGCCACCCGCGCACTCGACCCACGGATTCAGCAGGTCAGCGTGAGCATGGCCGGGGTCTGGGAGCGAATCCTTGTCGCGTCCACCGATGGCGGTCTGGCCGCTGATGTGCGACCGCTGGTGCGCTTCAACGTTAGCGTCATCGTCGAACAGAATGGCCGTCGCGAACGCGGCGGGCACGGCGGCGGTGGGCGTACCGATTACCGCTACTTCCTCGCCGAAGACCGCGCCATGGGTTATGCCCGCGAAGCGCTGCGCCAGGCGCTGGTGAATCTGGAAGCGATTCCGGCGCCGGCCGGTACCTTGCCGGTGGTGCTGGGTTCCGGCTGGTCCGGGGTGCTGTTGCACGAAGCGGTCGGTCACGGTCTGGAAGGCGACTTCAACCGCAAGGGCAGCTCGGCCTACAGCGGGCGCATGGGTGAAATGGTTGCCTCCAAGCTTTGCACCATCGTCGATGACGGCACCTTGAGCGGCCGTCGCGGTTCGCTGAGCGTCGATGACGAAGGCACCCCGACCGAGTGCACCACGCTGATCGAAAACGGCGTACTCAAGGGCTATATGCAAGACAAGCTCAACGCGCGGCTGATGGGCGTGGCACGCACCGGTAACGGTCGTCGCGAATCCTATGCGCACCTGCCGATGCCACGCATGACCAACACCTACATGCTCGGTGGCGAAAGCGATCCGGCAGAAATCATCGCCTCGGTGAAGAAGGGCATTTACTGCGCCAACCTCGGTGGCGGTCAGGTCGATATCACCAGCGGCAAGTTCGTGTTCTCCACCAGCGAGGCTTATCTGATCGAGGACGGCAAAATTACTGCCCCGGTCAAAGGCGCGACGTTGATCGGCAACGGTCCCGAGGCGATGAGCCGGGTGTCGATGGTCGGTAACGATCTGGCGCTGGACAGCGGTGTGGGTACGTGCGGCAAGGATGGGCAGTCGGTGCCGGTGGGTGTCGGCCAGCCAACGCTGAAAATCGATGCGATTACCGTGGGTGGCACGGGCGCATAAAAGAGGCGGGGCTTACGGGTGGCGCGCAGGACGGCCACCCGGTGGCGATTATCAACGCAGGCCGCGTTGAGTCTCGTCCAGCTCCCGAATGTATTTGAAGATCTTGCGGCTCGAAGCAGGTGGTTTGTTTTGCGCAACCTCATGCTGGGCCTGACGGATCAGGGAACGCAATTGCTGGCGATCGGCGTCCGGGTACTCGATGACGAATTTCTCCAGCACGGCGTCATCGCCCGCGATCAGGCGGTCACGCCAGCGTTCCAGATTATGGAAACGCTCGTTGTACTGGCGAGTGGAGGCATCGAGTTGATCGAGCAGAGTCAGAATCGCGTCAGTGTCCTGGTCGCGCATCAGTTTGCCGATGAACTGCAAATGCCGTTTACGCGCGATGTTCGCGGTGTGCTTGGGCGCATCGGCCAATGCCCGGCGCAAAGCGTCGGTCAACGGCAGTTTGGCGACCAGATCAGGCTTGAGTGTGGTCAGGCGCTCGCCGAGGTCAACCAGCGCATGCAACTCGCGTTTGACCTGAGATTTGCTTTTTTCTCCCGTATCGAGGGAGTCGTCGTAAGAATCAACCATGGTGGCAGTCCGCAAAGAAACGCCGCCATGATAACCAGTCGGGGGCCGCTTGTCCGGCCCGGTCGCTCGATGACCCCAGCCGAAAGCAGAATTTGAGTGGAGATGAGCATGAGTGCAGTTCAAAGCGTCGGCCCGCAGGCATTGCCGGCACTGCAAGAACAGGTCGAGCAGATCATCGCCGAAGCCAAGCGCCAGGGCGCCAGCGCCTGTGAAGTCGCGGTGTCGCTGGAGCAGGGGCTGTCGACTTCGGTGCGTCAGCGCGAGGTCGAAACCGTTGAATTCAATCGTGATCAGGGTTTTGGCATTACCTTGTATGTCGGCCAGCGCAAAGGCTCGGCCAGCACCTCGGCCACCGGGCCGGAGGCGATTCGTGAAACCGTCGCTGCAGCACTCGCGATCGCCAAACACACCTCCGAGGACGAAGCCTCGGGTCTGGCCGATGCGGCGCTGATGGCCAGGGATGTGCAGGATTTCGACCTGTTCCACGAGTGGGACATTACCCCGGAGCAGGCCATCGAGAAGGCTTTGCTCTGTGAGGCCGCGGCGTTCGATGCTGATGCGCGGATCAAGAACGCCGACGGCACCACCCTCAGCACCCATCAGGGCTGCCGGGTTTACGGCAACAGCCACGGTTTCATCGGCGGCTACGCGTCGACCCGGCACAGCCTGAGTTGCGTGATGATCGCCGAAGCTGACGGGCAGATGCAGCGCGATTACTGGTATGACGTCAATCGCCAGGGCAGTCTGCTCGCCGATCCGGTGAGCATCGGCCAGCGTGCCGCGCAACGGGCGGCGAGCCGTCTGGGCGCGCGGCCGGTGCCGACATGCGAGGTGCCGGTACTGTTTTCCGCCGAACTGGCGGGTGGTCTGTTCGGCAGTTTCCTCTCGGCCGTGTCGGGCGGCAGCCTGTATCGCAAATCGTCGTTTCTCGAAGGCACCCTCGGGCAAAAGCTGTTCCCGGAATGGCTGACCATTGATGAGCGCCCGCATCTGATGCGTGCCATGGGCAGTGCTTCCTACGACGGTGATGGCCTGGCGACTTACGCGAAACCGTTCGTCGAGAAGGGCGAGTTGGTCTCGTACATCCTCGGCACCTATTCCGGGCGCAAACTGGGCATGCCGAGCACCGCCAACGCCGGCGGCGTGCACAACCTGTTCGTCACCCATGGCGACGAGGATCAGGCAGCGCTGTTGAAGCGCATGGGCCGAGGACTGCTGGTCACCGAATTGATGGGCCACGGCCTGAACATGGTCACCGGCGACTATTCGCGCGGTGCGGCGGGCTTCTGGGTGGAAAACGGCGAGATCCAGTTCGCTGTGCAGGAAGTGACCATCGCCGGCAACATGCGCGACATGTTCAAGCAGATTGTCGCGGTGGGTAATGATCTGGAGCTGCGCAGCAACATCCGCACCGGCTCGGTGTTGATCGAGCGGATGACTGTCGCCGGCAGCTAAGCCGCGAATCCGCCAACAAAAAAAGGCGCGCCATCCGTTCTGGATGGCGCGCCTTTTTTCTTCGCTTCGCACAAATCCCCTGTGGGAGCGAGCCTGCTCGCGAAAGCGATGGATCAGTTGTAAATGTGCTGACTGACACAGCGCATTTCGCGAGCAGGCTCGCTCCCACAAGTGAGCAGCGCAAACTCGAGTGCTTGTGTTGGTTCTCATTATCATCTAATAATAAATCTCATCTCCGAACGAGTCCCGGATCATGAGTTCTGCCTTGCACGAGCAGCCCTACCTCGAAAGCTGGCGCTGGATGAGCCGCCAGATCCGTTGCGCGCTGGATCCTGACGAACCGCGCCTGATCGAACACTACCTCGCCGAAGGACGCTATCTGTCCTGTTGCACAGCCACTTCGCCCTGGACCGTCGCCGAAACGTCTTTCCGCCTGCTGCTCGATACCGCCACCGACATCGCGTTGCCGTGGCACTGGCGCAGCGTCTGTCTCGATCAAGCCTGGCGTCCCTTGCGTGAAATGGAGCGCCTGTCGCTATGCCAATGCCGTTTGCGGCGCTGGCAACGCTACACCTGGCAGCTCGCCACTTGCGAGTTGCAACCGTCGATTCCTCTCATTGATTTGCTGCAAGGACATTCGCATGACCAAGACACGTATTGAGCGCGACAGCATGGGCGAACTGCAGGTGCCGGTCGATGCGCTCTATGGCGCGCAGACCCAGCGCGCCGTGGACAACTTCCCGATCAGCGGCAAGCCGATGCCGACGCAGTTCATCCGCGCGCTGATCCTCGCCAAAGCCGCCGCTGCCCGGGCCAACGTTGAGCTGAACCAGATCAGCGCGGCCCAGGGCAAAGCCATCAGTGATGCCGCGCAAGGTCTGCTCGAAGGCGATTTCATGCAGCATTTCCCGGTGGATATCTTCCAGACCGGTTCCGGCACCAGCTCGAACATGAACGCCAACGAAGTGATCGCGACGCTGGCCAGTCGCATGCTCGGCGAGCCGGTCAACGCCAACGATCATGTCAACTGCGGGCAAAGCAGCAACGACATCATCCCGACCACCATCCACGTCAGCGCCGCGCTGGCGCTGCATGAACAACTGCTGCCGGCGCTGTTGCATCTGGTCCAGGTGATCGAGCGCAAGGCCGAGCAAGTGCATCACCATGTGAAGACCGGGCGCACCCACCTGATGGACGCGATGCCGGTGCGCATGAGCCAGGTGCTCAACGGTTGGGCGCAGCAGCTCAAGGCCAATATCGGCCATCTGCAGGATTTGCTGCCAAGCCTGCAAGCGCTGGCGCAGGGCGGCACCGCGGTCGGTACCGGGATCAATGCGCATCCGGAGTTCGCCGCGCGATTCAGTCGGCATCTGAGCCAACTGACCGACGTGCAGTTCACCCCGGGCAAGGATCTGTTCGCGCTGATCGGCTCGCAGGACACGGCGGTCTCTGTCTCCGGCCAGCTCAAAGCTACTGCGGTGTCGCTGATGAAAATCGCCAACGACCTGCGCTGGATGAACTCAGGTCCCCTGGCCGGCCTCGGCGAAATTGAACTGCAAGCGCTGCAACCGGGTTCATCGATCATGCCCGGCAAGGTCAACCCGGTGATCCCGGAAGCCACTGCGATGGTCGCTGCGCAAGTGATCGGCAACGACTCGGTGATCACCGTGGCCGGCCAATCCGGCAATTTCGAACTGAACGTGATGCTGCCGATCATCGCGCACAACCTGCTGAGCAGCATCGAACTGCTGGCCAATGCCAGTCGCCTGCTCGGTGACAAGGCGATCGCTACTTTCAAGGTCAACGAATCGCGCTTGCAAGAAGCGTTGTCGCGCAATCCGATTCTGGTCACCGCACTCAACCCCATCATCGGTTACCAGAAAGCCGCCGAAATCGCCAAGCAGGCCTACAAGGAAGGCCGCGCGGTGATCGACGTCGCCCTGGAACACACCGACCTGTCGCGCAGCCAACTGGAAGAGTTGCTCAACCCCGAGAAACTCACCGCCGGCGGCGTGTAAACCCCGCAACCGCTTTGGAGGTTCACCATGGAGCACTGGAAACGCACGATCGAACGGGCCAATCGCTGCTTCATGCTGGGCGAACTGATCGACGCCCGTGAGGCTTACCTGCAAGCCCTGGCCCTGGCGCAAGTGTTGTTCGAACGCTGGGCGGATGCCGACGAAGCGGTGGCGGCCTGCGTCGTCTCTCATCACAACCTCGCCGACCTGCATTTGCGCCTGAACCAACCGGAGGAGAGCGCCGAATACCTGTGCGCTATCCATCAACGTTTGTTGCAGACCATGCAGGACGAACGCCTGCGTCCGGCCCTGCGTGAGGCGGCGTTGCGCCAGAGCAGCAAGACCTACGTCGAACTGTTGAATTTCATCAGCGAGCACGGCGAGTACCCGCGCACCCAGCGCCTGCTGCATCCGGACACCGGCAATGCCCGCCGCGCCTCAAATCCCCATCAGTATGGAGTCCACTGAAATGGCTTTTACCTTGCCTGCCTTGCCTTATGCCTACGATGCCCTTGAGCCGCACATCGATGCGCAGACCATGGAAATCCACTACACCAAGCATCACCAGACCTACATCAACAACCTCAACGCCGCCGTGGAAGGCACCGAATTCGCCGAGTGGCCGGTGGAAAAACTTGTCGCCAGCGTCCAGCAACTGCCGGAAAAGCTTCGCGCGGCGGTGATCAATCAGGGCGGCGGTCACGCCAATCACTCGCTGTTCTGGGAAGTGATGGTGCCCAACGGCGGCGGCAAGCCCGACGGCGCGCTGGCCAAGGCCATCGACGAGCAACTGGGCGGACTCGACAGTTTCAAGGAAGCCTTCACCAAGGCCGCGCTGACCCGTTTCGGCAGCGGTTGGGCCTGGCTCAGCGTGACACCGGAGAAAAAACTGGTCGTGGAAAGCAGCGGCAATCAGGACAGCCCGCTGATGACCGGCAACACACCAATCCTTGGTCTCGACGTCTGGGAACACGCCTACTACCTGCGTTACCAGAACCGTCGCCCGGAATACATCAACGCGTTCTACAACGTGATCAATTGGCCGGAAGTTGCTGCGCGCTATCAGGCCGCACTGGTTTAAGCCTTCAATAAAAACAATCCAGGGCTGACTATGGGCACGGAAACACTGGCGATTGGCAGCGGGCGCATGTTTCGTTACGCGGTGGGTTCGCTGTTGCTGTTGGCGGGTATGACTTTACTGGTCGCCCACGGTTTGCAGTGGCTGAATCTGGAACCGCGGCTGTTGCGCGCCTTGCAGGGCGGTGCCATCTGCGCCTTGGGCACGGCGCTTGGCGCGGTGCCGGTGCTGGTGATCCGGCGCATGCCGCAGGCACTCAGCGACACTTTGCTGGGATTTGGTGCCGGGGTGATGCTGGCGGCGACGGCGTTTTCGCTGATCGTGCCGGGCATTGCTGCGGCGGAGAGTCTTGGTCTTACGCAGTGGGCCGCCAGTGGCCTGATCTGCTTTGGCATCCTGCTCGGCGCGTTCGGTCTGTATCTGGTGGATCGGCGCGTTTCCGGTGCCTCGCCGGAGATGCTCGTCGGCACGCTGGAGCATCCGGTGATTCCACCACGAATCTGGCTGTTCGTGTTCGCCATCATCGCGCATAACATTCCAGAAGGCATGGCGGTTGGCGTATCTGCCGGCGGCGGGATGGCGGACGCCGACAGCCTGGCGATGGGCATCGCTCTGCAGGATGTGCCGGAAGGGCTGGTGATTGCGTTGGTGCTGGCCGGGGCGGGGATGTCACGGTTCAGGGCGTTTCTGATCGGCGCGGCGTCTGGGCTGGTCGAACCGGTATTTGCACTGGTATGCGCGTGGCTGGTGAGTCTGGCTCAGGTGCTGTTGCCGCTGGGACTGGCATTGGCGGCCGGGGCGATGTTGCTGGTGGTGACCCACGAAGTGATTCCGGAGTCGCGTCGTCATGGGCATGACAAGCTGGCCAGTCTGGGCCTGTTGGTCGGGTTTTGTCTGATGATGGTGATGGATACGGCGTTGGGGTGAATGGAGGCGAGGAACAGTGTCCCCGCCTCGAGGATTATTCACCTTCGTCGAAATACCTTTCGATCAGATCGACCAATGCGTCCATGGCTTCCTGAGCCTGTTCGCCTTCGGTGCTCAAATGGATCTTGGTGCCTTTGCCCGCCGCGAGCATCATCATCGCCATGATGCTCTTGCCGTCGACAGTCGTTTCAGGGCTGCGTCCCACCCGGATCGTGCAGTCTGGATACTGACCGGCCACGCCGACGAATTTGGCCGATGCCCGAGCATGCAGACCCAGCTTATTGATGATTTCGATTTCACGAGCAGGCATCGCGGTGTGAATCCTTTAGGTGAGGTCGCGGTGGCGAACCTGGACATTCTTCAGGGTTTTCTGCAGGGCCTGACCCAGACGTTCGGTCAGGTAGACGGAGCGGTGGTGCCCGCCGGTGCAGCCGATGGCAATGGTCACGTAGGCGCGGTTGCTGGCGGCGAAACGTGGCAGCCACTTGTTCAGGTAGGCGTAGATGTCCTGATACATTTCTTCGACATCCGGCTGCTGCGCCAGGTACTCGGCCACAGGGGCATCGAGGCCGGACTGAGCGCGCAGCTCCGGTTTCCAGTACGGATTGGGCAGGCAGCGCACATCGAACACGAGGTCGGCGTCGACCGGCATGCCGCGCTTGAAGCCAAATGATTCAACCAGAAACGCCGTGCCGGGCTCAGGCTGATTCAACAGGCGCAACTTCAGGGTATCGCGCAGTTGATACAGATTGAGGTTGGTGGTGTTGATTTTCAGGTCAGCCAGATCGGCGATCGGGCCGAGCAGGGCGGTTTCATCGTGAATCGCCTCGGCCAGTGAGCGATTGGCGTTGCTCAGCGGGTGGCGTCGCCGGGTTTCGGAAAAACGCTTGAGCAGGGTTTCTTCGTCGGCGTCCAGGTACAGCACATCGCACTTGATATGCTTGGCACGCACGTCTTCGAGCAATTCGGGAAAGCGTGACAGATGACTGGGCAGGTTGCGCGCATCGATCGACACGGCGACCAGCGGCTGCGCCAGTTCCGTGTGAATCAGCGCCCGCTCGGCCAGTTCCGGCAGCAAACCGGCCGGCAGATTGTCGATGCAGTAGTAGCCGTTGTCCTCAAGGACATTCAGGGCGGTACTTTTACCCGAGCCCGAACGGCCACTGACAATGATCAAGCGCATGATTAGTGCCCGTTCTGCTCGTCCAGTACAACCTGGTACAAGGCTTCGTTGCTCGCGGCGCTGCGCAGTTTTTCACGAACTTCCTTGCGGTCGAGCATGCTGGCGATCTGGCGCAACAACTCCAGATGCGCGTCGGTTGCGGCTTCCGGGACCAGCAGCACGAACAACAGGTCCACCGGAGCGCCGTCGATGGCGTCGAAATCGATTGGGGCTTCAAGATGCAGCAGGGCACTGACTGGTGCCGTGCAGCCCTTGAGGCGGCAGTGGGGAATGGCGATGCCGTTGCCAAAACCGGTGGAACCGAGTTTTTCACGGGCGATCAGCGCGTCGAAGACATCCTGCATCTCCAGATCCGGCACTTCGCGGTGGATCAGGTTGGCAATCTCTTCGAGGGCTTTTTTCTTGCTGCCGCCCGGCGCGTTCACTTTGGAACGGCCGGGGGTCAGGATGGTTTCAAGTCGGATCATGGGATAGGGGTGTTAACGACCGGTCGCGCCCTGGAGGAGGCTCTGGGTCTTTTCCTTATGCTTTTTGAGTTGGCGATCCAGCTTGTCGGTAAGTGAGTCGATCGCAGCGTACATGTCGGTATCTTCTGCGTTGGCAACTACTTCTCCACCGGGTATATGCAGTGTGGCTTCGATCTTCTGCTGCAGTTTTTCGACGCACATCGTGACTTGCACGTTAGTGATTTTGTCGAAATGCCTCTCCAATCGGTCGAGTTTTTCCTCGATGTAGGAACGCAGAGGTTCGGTCACTTCCAGTTGGTGTCCACTGATGTTGACTTGCATACAGCTTCTCCTTCGTTGCCAGTGCATAAAGCGGCAGGCCGAAAAGCCTGCCACTGGAACGCTGTAACGTGGCTTACATCAACCGCTTGCGTTCGCTCGAAGGCGCGATTCCGAGGGATTCGCGGTACTTGGCGACGGTGCGGCGAGCCACCTGAATGCCTTGTGCCTCCAGTAAACCAGCGATCTTGCTGTCACTCAACGGCTTTTTCTGATTTTCCGCTGCGACCAGTTTTTTGATGATCGCGCGGATCGCCGTGGACGAGCATTCGCCGCCTTCGGAGGTGCTGACGTGGCTGGAGAAAAAGTATTTCAGCTCATAAATACCGCGCGGGGTATGCATGAATTTCTGTGTGGTCACCCGGGAAATCGTCGATTCGTGCATGCCGACCGCTTCGGCGATGTCATGCAATACCAACGGCTTCATCGCTTCGTCGCCGTATTCGAGGAAACCGCGCTGATGTTCGACGATCTGCGTGGCCACTTTCATCAGGGTTTCGTTGCGGCTCTGCAGGCTCTTGATGAACCAGCGGGCTTCCTGCAACTGGTTGCGCATGAAAGTGTTGTCGGCGCTGGTGTCGGCACGTTTCACAAACCCGGCGTACTGGGCATTGACGCGCAGACGTGGCACCGATTCCTGGTTCAGCTCGACCAGCCAGCGCTCGTTGTCCTTGCGCACGATCACATCGGGAATGACGTATTCGGCTTCGGTCGACTCGATCTGCGAACCGGGACGCGGATTGAGACTCTGCACCAGTTCGATGACCTGGCGCAGCTCGTCTTCCTTGAGCTTCATGCGCCGCATCAACTGGCTGTAATCGCGGCTGCCGAGCAGGTCGATGTAATCGGCGACCAGACGCTTGGCCTCGGACAGCCACGGCGTCTTCGCGGGCAGCTGGCGCAGTTGCAGGAGCAGGCATTCGCTGAGATTACGGGCGCCGATACCGGCGGGCTCGAATTGCTGGATGCGATGCAGGACGGCTTCAATCTCGTCGAGCTCGATGTCCAGTTCAGGATCGAACGCTTCAAGAATTTCTTCGAGGGTTTCGTCCAGATAGCCCTGATTGTTGATGCAGTCGATCAGGGTCACGGCGATCAGGCGATCGGTGTCGGACATCGGCGCCAGGTTCAGTTGCCAGAGCAGATGACTCTGCAGGCTCTCGCCGACGGACGTGCGGGTGGTGAAATCCCACTCGTCGTCATCGCTGCTGGGCAGGCTGCTGGCGCTGGTCTGGTAGACGTCTTCCCAAGCGGTATCCACCGGCAGTTCGTTGGGGATGCGCTCGTTCCATTCGCCATCCTCGAGGTTGTCCACCGTCGGGGCGGTTTCCTGGTAGGAGGGTTCCTGGATTTCGGCGGGCTTCTGTTCGGCGTTGTCGGCCAGAGGATCGGCGTTGTCGAAGTCGTCGCCTTCTTCCTGGCGTTCGAGCATCGGATTGGATTCCAGAGCCTCCTGGATCTCCTGTTGCAGGTCCAGGGTCGACAATTGGAGCAGGCGGATGGCCTGTTGCAGCTGCGGTGTCATCGTCAGCTGCTGGCCCATTCTCAAGACTAGCGATGGTTTCATGGCAGGGGCTTAACACCTTATTCGCCGGCGCTTTGCGCCATCCACTACAGGGCGCCGAAGCGCCAAACTTAAGCAAATTATATGCCTGAAACTGAAGTGTTTGCCTAGAGCGCTGTAACAATTAAAGCGGATAAATGCGCCTTGAATCGATACAGCGCTGTCGCGCTTACAGGCGGAACTCGTGACCCAGATACACTTCCTTGACCAGATCGTTGGCCAGGATGGTCTCGGCATCACCTTCGGCGATCAGTTGACCGTCGTTGACGATGTAAGCGGTTTCGCAGATATCCAGGGTCTCACGCACGTTGTGGTCGGTGATCAGCACACCGATGCCCTTGGCCTTGAGGTGATGGATGATCTGCTTGATGTCGCCGACCGAAATCGGGTCAACACCGGCGAACGGTTCGTCGAGCAGGATGAACTTGGGTGCAGTGGCCAAGGCGCGAGCGATTTCCACCCGGCGGCGCTCACCACCGGACAGGCTCATGCCGAGGTTGTCGCGGATGTGGCTGATGTGGAATTCCTGCAGCAGGCTTTCCAGCTCCTTGCGCCGACCGGCCTTGTCGAGTTCAGGGCGAGTTTCGAGGATCGCCATGATGTTGTCGGCGACCGACAGTTTGCGGAAGATCGACGCTTCTTGCGGCAGATAGCCGATACCGGCCTTGGCGCGGCCGTGCATCGGCTGGTGGCTGACGTCCAGATCATCGATCAGCACGCGGCCCTGATCCGCCTGCACCAGGCCAACGATCATGTAGAAGCACGTGGTCTTGCCGGCGCCGTTCGGGCCGAGCAAGCCGACGATCTGCCCGCTGTCGATCGACAGGCTGACGTCACGCACGACCTGGCGGCTTTTATAGGCCTTGGCCAGGTGCTGAGCTTTCAGAGTTGCCATTACTGGGATTTCTCTTCGGTTTTCTTCTTCGGCTGGATCACCATGTCGATGCGCGGACGCGCTTCGGTGACCTTGCTGCCCGTGGCGCGACCGGCGCTGGCCAGTTTCTTCACGGTGTCGTAAACGATTTTCTCGCCTTGGGTGGTGTTGTTGTCCTTGTCGACAACCTTGGCCTTGTCGATCAGCACGACGCGATTCTGCTGAGCGTGATATTGAATCGTCACGCCCCAGCCTTGAACTGGTTTGGCGTCGCCCTGGGTCTGCAACTGCTCGAAATAGGCCAGGTTGCCGACCGAGGTCACCACATCGATGTCGCCATTGGGCGCGCGAGTCATGGTCACGGTGTTGCCTTTAACGATCATCGAGCCTTGGGTAATGATCACGTCACCTTTATAGGTGGCGATGCCATTCTTGTCGTCCAGTTGGGCGTCGTCGGCCTGAATGCGGATAGGCTGCTGCTGATCGTTCGGCAGGGACCAGGCGCTCGCGCTTCCCAGTGCTGCGCCCAGACTGAGCAAAATAGGGAGGGTTTTAACGAGCCTCATACTGTCCTCTTACGTTCGATTGCAGGTGTATCCTGCTGTCCTTCAGGTACGCTTTCATTCCGACGCCAGTCGATACACCGCCAGCGCCCTCGATTCTAACGGGTTGCGCAGTCTGCGCATATTCCTGCTGCGGGAACACGGTCATGCGGGTGCTGGTGATCAGGGTGCCGCGCTGTTTCTCGTCGGTGCGCTGTACGCGTACCGAGTCGATCAATTCCACTTCGGTACCGCCGGAATTCACCTCGCCGCGCTCACTGGTCACGTGCCACGGGAAGTCGGTGCCGCGATACATGTTCAAATCAGGCTTGGTCACCAGGGTGACATCGGTAGCCTTGACGTGCTCGGCCTTGTCGGAAGTCATCTCGTACTGCACCTTGCCGTCCGGCAGGTACTGAATGGTATGCGTGTTGGTCGCGTACCAGTCGATCGGATTCTCGGCAGCCGAAACCGGTGGCTTGTCGAGAAAGCGTTCCGGGCTGATGTTCCAATAGCCGACCGCAGCGAAAATCGCCGCGATGCAGCCGAACAGCAGGAAGTTGCGAAACTTTTTGCTAAACATGGTCAGGCTCACAGGTACGCGGCGTTGGCCGCTTCGAGGCGGCCCTGGGCGCGCAGGATCAATTCGCAGAATTCACGGGCGGCACCTTCGCCGCCACGGGCGCGGGTAACGCCGTGGGCGTGTTCGCGGACGAAATCGGCAGCGTTGGCCACCGCCATGCCCAGCCCAACACGGCGGATCACCGGCAAGTCTGGCAGATCGTCACCGAGATAGGCGACTTCTTCATAGCTTAGGCCCAGTTGCGCGAGCAGACCGTCGAGTACCACCAGTTTGTCCTCGCGCCCCTGAAACAGATGCGGGATGCCGAGGTTCTTCGCGCGGCGCTCGACCACCGGGGTCTTGCGACCACTGATGATCGCCGTCTGCACGCCGGCATTCATCAACATCTTGATGCCCTGGCCGTCGAGCGTGTTGAAGGTCTTGAACTCGCTGCCGTCTTCAAGGAAGTACAGGCGCCCGTCGGTGAGCACACCGTCGACGTCGAACACAGCCAGTTTGATTGCTTTGCCGCGTTGCAGCAGATCTTTGCTCATTACATGACTCCTGCGCGCAGCAGATCGGAGAGGTTGAAGGCGCCGATCGGGCGATCCTCCTCGTCGACGACTACCAGGGCGTTGATTCGATGGTCTTCCATGATTTTCAGGGCTTCGGCGGCGAGCATGTCGGGCCGGGCGGTCTTGCCGTGTGCAGTCATCACCTGGTCGATGGTGGCGCTGCGGATGTCGATGGCGCGATCCAGGGTGCGGCGCAAATCACCGTCAGTGAAGATCCCGGCGAGCTTGCCATCGGCTTCAATAATAGCGGTCATGCCCAGACCCTTGCGGGTCATTTCCATAAGCGCGTCTTTGAGCAGAGTGCCGCGTTGTACTTGCGGCAGCTCTTGCCCGGCGTGCATGACGTTTTCGACTTTCAGCAACAGGCGACGGCCAAGGGCGCCACCGGGATGCGAGAAGGCAAAATCTTCGGCGGTAAAACCACGCGCTTCCAGCAGGGCCACGGCCAGAGCGTCGCCCATGACCAGCGCGGCCGTGGTCGAAGAGGTCGGTGCCAGATTCAGCGGACAGGCTTCGTGCTCGACATGCACATTGAGATTGACCTCGGCAGCCTTCGCCAATGGCGACTGTGGATTGCCGGTGACGCTGATCAGCTGGATACCCAGGCGTTTGATCAATGGCAGCAGCGTTACGATTTCGTTGGTCGAGCCGGAGTTCGACAGGGCCAGAATCACATCGTCGCGGGTGATCATGCCCATGTCGCCGTGGCTGGCTTCGGCCGGATGCACGAAAAACGCCGGGGTGCCGGTACTGGCCAGGGTGGCGGCGATCTTGTTGCCGATATGCCCGGATTTGCCCATGCCGACTACGACCACGCGGCCCTTGCTGGCCAGAATCATCTCGCAGGCGCGTACGAAATCGGCGTCGATATGGGCCATCAAGCCTTGGACGGCTTCCACTTCGAGGCGGATGGTGCGTTGTGCCGATTGAATCAGGTCGCGGGTTTTGCTCATGTCAGAATCGTATGGGCCGATGAAAAGGCGGCGATTATAGCGGTTATGTGGCAAAGCCTCACGCAAGTTCGACGTGCTTTGTCATTACTGGTTACCAAAACCCTCTGAAACTCGCTCGGGCCCTCTTCAGTCGGCGATCTTGGCCGGGTTCTCGCTTGGGCGCTCAGCCTTTGCAGTGATATAGTTCGCCGCCAGTTCGGCCTGCCCGGGATGCAGGTGTTTCCGAGGAAAGTCTGGCATCCCAGTGAGAGGCTGCATCGCAAGGAGTTTAGATGAGTGCCGATAACGCCTACGCGGTCGAGCTGAAGGGAGTCTCCTTCAAGCGCGGTGCGCGGAGCATTTTCAATAACGTCGATATCCGCATCCCGCGCGGCAAGGTCACCGGCATCATGGGGCCTTCCGGCTGCGGCAAGACCACGCTGCTGCGCCTGATGGGCGCGCAGTTGCGGCCGTCCGGCGGCGAAGTCTGGGTCAACGGGCAGAACCTGCCGACGCTGTCGCGCAGCGATCTGTTCGATGCGCGCAAGCACATGGGCGTGCTGTTTCAGAGCGGTGCGCTGTTTACCGACCTTGATGTGTTCGAGAACGTGGCCTTTCCGCTGCGGGTGCACACGCAACTGCCGGAAGACATGATCCGCGACATCGTCCTGCTGAAATTGCAGGCAGTGGGTCTGCGTGGCGCCATCGATCTGATGCCGGACGAACTGTCCGGCGGCATGAAGCGCCGTGTAGCATTGGCCCGGGCGATTGCCCTCGACCCGCAGATTCTCATGTACGACGAGCCCTTCGTGGGCCAGGACCCGATCGCCATGGGCGTGCTGGTACGCCTGATCCGCCTGCTTAACGATGCTCTGGGCATCACCAGCATCGTGGTTTCGCACGATCTGGCGGAAACCGCGAGCATTGCCGACTACATCTATGTCGTGGGCGATGGTCAGGTGCTGGGCCAAGGCACACCGGATGAGCTGATGAATTCCGATGATCCGCGTATCCGCCAGTTCATGACCGGTGATCCCGATGGCCCGGTGCCGTATCACTTTCCAGCGACGGATTACCGCGCAGATCTTCTGGGGAAGCGTTGATGCGCAGAATTTCATTGATGGAACGCGTGCGTCGGTTCGGCGAATCGGCGATCGACGCGGTCGCGGTGTTTGGTCGGGCGACCCTGTTCCTGTTTCACGCCCTGCTGGGCCGTGGCGGTATCAGCGGTGGTTTCGGCCTGCTGGTCAAGCAGCTGCATTCGGTCGGCGTCATGTCGCTGGTGATCATCGTAGTCTCCGGCATTTTCATCGGCATGGTCCTGGCATTGCAGGGCTTCAGCATTCTTTCCAGCTATGGTTCAGAGCAGGCGGTGGGGCAGATGGTGGCCCTGACGCTGCTGCGTGAACTGGGGCCGGTGGTCACCGCGTTGCTGTTTGCCGGCCGCGCCGGTTCGGCGCTGACCGCCGAAATCGGCAACATGAAATCCACCGAGCAGTTGTCCAGCCTGGAAATGATCGGTGTCGATCCGCTCAAGTACATCATTGCCCCGCGCCTGTGGGCCGGCTTCATTTCCCTGCCGGTGCTGGCGATGATCTTCAGCGTCGTCGGCATCTGGGGCGGTTCGTGGGTGGCAGTCGACTGGCTGGGCGTTTATGAAGGCTCGTACTGGGCGAACATGCAGAACAGCGTGAACTTCACCAGTGACGTGCTCAATGGCGTGATCAAAAGTGTCGTTTTCGCCTTTGTGGTGACCTGGATCGCCGTATTCCAAGGCTATGACTGTGAGCCCACTTCCGAGGGGATCAGTCGTGCCACCACCAAGACCGTGGTGTTTGCCTCGCTGGCAGTGCTCGGCCTGGACTTTATTCTGACCGCTTTGATGTTTGGAGATTTCTGATGCAAAACCGCACCCTGGAAATCGGTGTCGGCCTGTTCCTGCTGGCAGGGATCCTGGCTTTGCTGCTGCTCGCCTTGCGCGTCAGCGGCCTGTCTCCGACTTCGTCCACCGACACTTACAAGTTGTATGCGTATTTCGACAATATCGCCGGTCTGACGGTCAGAGCCAAAGTGACCATGGCCGGTGTGACCATCGGCAAGGTCACCGCTATCGATCTGGATCGCGACAGCTTCACCGGTCGGGTCACGCTGCAAGTGGATAAAAAGGTCGACAACCTGCCGGTCGATTCCACAGCGTCTATCCTGACCGCGGGTCTGCTGGGCGAGAAATACATCGGTATCAGCGTCGGCGGTGAAGACACCCAGTTGAAAGACGGTGGAACCATCCACGACACGCAGTCGTCACTGGTACTGGAAGACCTGATCGGTAAATTCCTGCTCAATACCGTTAGCAAAGACGCCAAATGAGGAGCTTTTGAATGATCTCTATCTTGCGACGTGGCCTGTTGGTGTTGCTCGCGGCCCTGCCGTTGATGGCTAATGCTGCACCGGGGCAATCGGCTCATGACCTGATTCAGGACACCACGAACCGGATGCTTGCCGACTTGCAGGCAAACAAAGAGAAGTACAAGCAGGATCCGCAGGATTTCTATGCGGCGCTGAATAACATTGTCGGTCCGGTGGTGGATGCCGAGGGCATCTCCAAAAGCATCATGACCGTAAAGTATTCGCGCAAGGCCACGCCTGAGCAGATGCAGCGCTTTCAGGAAAACTTCAAGCGCGGTCTGTTCCAGTTCTATGGCAACGCTCTGCTGGAATACAACAACCAAGGCATCACGGTTGATCCGGCCAAAGACGAATCGGGCGACCGCACCAGCGTCAACATGACCGTCAAGGGCAGCAACGGCGCGATCTATCCGGTGCAATACACGCTTGAGAAGATCAGCGGCGAGTGGAAACTGCGCAACGTGATCATCAATGGCATCAACATCGGCAAGCTGTTCCGTGACCAGTTCGCCGACGCCATGCAGCGCAATGGCAACGATCTGGACAAGACCATCGATGGCTGGGCCGGTGAAGTGGCCAAGGCCAAGCAGGAAACCGACAAAGCCGCCGCGAAGCCAGCGCAATGAGTGAGGCGGCAGTTCGTATGAGTGATGTCGACGAGCTGGTGCTCAGCGGCGTGCTGGATTACCGCACCGGGCCCGACCTGCGCAAGGAAGGGCAGGCGCTGATCAAGTCGAGCAAGGCGTCGGCGCTGGTCATCGATTGTTCGGCGGTGCAGAAGTCCAGCAGCGTCGGCCTGTCGTTGCTGCTGTGCTTCATGCGTGATGCGCAGGCGGCCGGCAAGGCCGTCAGCATTCGTGCGATGCCTGACGACATGCGTGAAATCGCTCAGGTCAGTGAATTGACCGAGCTGTTGGCGCAACCCTGAACCATCATCTATAAAGAAGCCCCCCGTCAGAGTCCTGCGTTGCGGGGTTCGCAGGCGCGGGGCTTTTTTGTATGATGTCCGACCCGTGCGCACAGGGCGCCGATTGAGGTTGAGCATGCAGGCCGTAGAAGTGAAGAGCTTCCTTGAAGGAAAGCTGCCAGGAACGCTGGTAGAAGTTGAAGGCGAAGGCTGCAACTTCCAGCTGAACGTGATTAGCGATGAACTGGCGGCGTTGAGCCCGGTGAAGCGTCAGCAGCAGGTCTATGCCCATTTGAACCCATGGATCACCGATGGCAGCATCCATGCGGTCACTATGAAATTTTTCAGCCGCGCGGCCTGGGCCGAGCGCACCTGAGCCCTAGGGCGTCGAGATACTAATGGATAAATTGATTATTACCGGTGGCGCTCGTCTTGATGGCGAGATCCGCATTTCCGGCGCGAAGAACTCCGCCCTGCCGATTCTGGCTGCGACCTTGCTGTGCGATGGCCCGGTCACCGTCGGCAACCTGCCGCACCTGCACGACATCACCACCATGATCGAGCTGTTCGGGCGCATGGGCATCGAGCCGGTGATCGACGAGAAGCTCAGCGTCGAAATCGATCCGCGCACCATCAAGACCCTGATCGCCCCGTACGAACTGGTGAAAACCATGCGTGCGTCGATTCTGGTACTGGGTCCTATGGTCGCGCGTTTCGGTGAAGCCGAAGTCGCACTGCCTGGTGGTTGCGCCATCGGTTCGCGTCCGGTCGACCTGCACATTCGCGGTCTGGAAGCCATGGGCGCGGTCATCGACGTCGAAGGCGGCTACATCAAGGCCAAGGCGCCTGAAGGCGGCCTGCGCGGCGCGCACTTCTTCTTCGACACCGTCAGCGTGACCGGTACCGAAAACATCATGATGGCCGCTGCTCTGGCCAAGGGCCGCAGCGTGTTGCAGAACGCCGCGCGCGAGCCTGAAGTAGTCGACCTGGCGAACTTCCTCAATGCCATGGGCGCCAAGGTTTCCGGCGCCGGCACCGACACCATCACCATCGATGGCGTCGAGCGGCTGGGTTCGGCTTTCTACAAAGTCATGCCTGACCGTATCGAAACCGGCACCTACCTGGTCGCCGCTGCCGTGACCGGTGGTCGCGTCAAGGTCAAGGACACCGATCCGACCATCCTCGAAGCGGTGCTGGAAAAGCTCCGTGAAGCCGGTGCGGAAATCACCTGCGGTGAAGACTGGATCGAGCTGAACATGCACGGCAAGCGCCCGAAAGCGGTCAACGTGCGCACTGCGCCGTACCCGGCGTTCCCGACCGACATGCAGGCCCAGTTCATCTCGCTTAACGCCATTGCCGAAGGCACTGGTGCGGTGATCGAGACGATCTTCGAAAATCGTTTCATGCACGTTTACGAGCTGCACCGCATGGGCGCGCATATCCAGGTTGAAGGCAACACTGCCATCGTCACCGGTATCGAGAAGCTCAAGGGCGCGCCAGTCATGGCCACCGACCTGCGCGCATCGGCCAGTCTGGTGATTTCGGCGCTGGTTGCCGAAGGCGACACGCTGATCGACCGCATCTACCACATCGACCGTGGTTACGAGTGCATCGAAGAAAAACTGCAAATGCTGGGTGCCAAGATCCGTCGCGTTCCGGGCTGATCGCTGCATCGGGACACACGGACGTGTCCACTGAATTCGTTTCGAGTCGAGGGTGTGCGCACCCTCGATGTGTGTCCGGCGCCGATTGCGACCGGGCATGAGTACCTTGATAAGGACTGACGTTTCCCATGTTGACCATCGCACTGTCCAAGGGCCGCATCCTTGACGACACCCTGCCGCTTCTCGCTGAAGCGGGCATCGTGCCGACCGAGAATCCGGACAAGAGCCGCAAGCTGATCATTCCCACGACCCAGGACGACGTGCGTCTGCTGATCGTGCGTGCCACCGATGTGCCGACCTATGTCGAGCATGGCGCGGCCGACCTCGGCGTCGCCGGTAAGGACGTGCTGATGGAATACAGCGGCCAGGGCCTGTACGAGCCGCTGGACCTGCAGATCGCCCAGTGCAAGCTGATGACCGCCGGCAAGATCGGCGCGGTCGAGCCCAAGGGCCGTCTGCGCGTGGCGACCAAGTTCGTCAACGTTGCCAAGCGTTATTACGCCGAGCAGGGCCGTCAGGTCGACATCATCAAGCTGTACGGCTCGATGGAGCTGGCGCCGCTGATCGGGCTGGCCGACAAGATCATCGACGTGGTCGACACCGGCAACACCCTGCGCGCCAACGGCCTGGAACCCCAGGAACTGATCGCCACGATCAGCTCGCGTCTGGTGGTCAACAAGGCTTCAATGAAAATGCAGCACGCCCGGATCCAGGCGTTGATCGACACCCTGCGCAACGCAGTGGAATCGCGACACCGCGGCTGATCTACCTGCGCGGCCCGAGGCCGCGCCGTCTATCCGCCTCATAGCCAGAATTCTCAGGTGCCCAAGCGGATCGAATGCTAGTTTCGGGCGCCTGAGTTATTTGCCATTCCTATGAGGCTCTCGCTATGACCGCAACCACTGCAATTCGCCGACTCAACGCTGCTGACCCGGATTTCGCGCATCATCTGGATCATCTGCTGAGCTGGGAAAGTGTGTCTGACGACTCGGTCAATCAGCGCGTGCTCGACATCATCAAGGCTGTGCGCGAGCGCGGTGACGCGGCGCTGGTCGAGTTCACCCAGAAGTTCGACGGCCTCGAAGTCGCCTCGATGGCCGACCTGATCCTGCCGCGCGAGCGCCTGGAGCTGGCCCTGACCCGCATCACTGTGCCGCAACGCGAGGCCTTGGAAAAAGCCGCCGCCCGCGTGCGCAGCTATCACGAAAAACAGAAGCAGGATTCCTGGAGCTACACCGAAGCTGACGGCACGGTGCTCGGCCAGAAGGTCACGCCGCTGGATCGCGCAGGCCTGTACGTGCCGGGCGGCAAGGCCTCGTATCCATCGTCGGTATTGATGAACGCGATTCCGGCGAAGGTGGCCGGCGTGACCGAAGTGGTCATGGTCGTGCCAACCCCGCGCGGTGAAATCAACGAGCTGGTGCTGGCCGCTGCCTGCATCGCCGGTGTCGACCGCGTGTTCACCATCGGCGGCGCGCAAGCGGTTGCCGCACTGGCTTATGGCACCGAAAGCGTGCCGCGTGTCGACAAGGTTGTCGGCCCGGGCAATATCTATGTGGCCACGGCCAAGCGTCATGTGTTCGGCCAGGTCGGCATCGACATGATTGCCGGCCCTTCGGAAATTCTTGTGGTCTGCGACGGCCAGACCGATCCGGACTGGATTGCCATGGATCTGTTCTCCCAGGCCGAGCACGACGAAGACGCGCAAGCGATTCTGGTCAGCCCCGACGCCGAGTTCCTCGACAAGGTCGCCGCGAGCATCGACAAACTGCTGCCGACCATGGACCGCGCGACCATCATCGAAACTTCGATCAATGGCCGTGGTGCGCTGATTCAGGTGAGCGACATGGCCCAAGCCATCGAAGTCGCCAACCGCATTGCCCCGGAACACCTGGAATTGTCGGTCGCTGATCCACAAGCCTGGCTGCCGCAGATTCGTCACGCCGGTGCGATCTTCATGGGCCGCCACACTTCCGAAGCGTTGGGCGATTACTGCGCCGGTCCGAACCACGTGTTGCCGACTTCCGGCACCGCGCGTTTCTCCTCGCCATTGGGCGTCTACGACTTCCAGAAGCGCTCGTCGATCATTTTCTGCTCCGAGGCCGGCGCTTCCGATCTGGGCAAAACAGCATCGGTACTGGCCCGTGGTGAATCGCTGAGCGCCCACGCACGCAGCGCCGAATACCGCATCAAAGACCAAGACTTTCTGAAAGGGCAGGGGAACTGAGCGATGAGTAAATTCTGGAGCCCGTTCGTCAAGGATCTGGTGCCCTACGTGCCGGGCGAACAGCCGAAGCTGACCAAACTGGTCAAGCTCAATACCAACGAAAATCCGTATGGCCCGTCGCCAAAAGCACTGGCGGCGATGCAAGCCGAGCTCAACGACAACCTGCGCCTGTATCCGGACCCGAACAGTGATCTGCTGAAAAACGCCGTGGCCGAATACTACGGCGTGCAAACCAGTCAGGTGTTCCTCGGCAACGGTTCGGACGAGGTGCTTGCGCACATCTTCCACGGTCTGCTGCAACACGATCAGCCGCTGCTGTTCCCGGACATCAGCTACAGCTTCTATCCGGTCTACTGCGGTCTGTACGGGATTGAATTCGATGCGGTGCCACTGGATGCGCAGTTCCAGATCAACCCGGCCGACTACGCCAAACCGAATGGCGGGATCATTTTTCCCAACCCGAACGCCCCGACCGGGTGCCTGCTGGCGCTGGACGCGGTCGAGCAAATCCTCAAGGCCAGTCCTGATTCGGTCGTAGTCGTGGATGAGGCGTACATTGACTTCGGCGGCGAGACGGCGATCAGTCTGGTGGACCGCTATCCGAATCTGCTGGTGACGCAGACGCTGTCCAAGTCACGCTCGCTGGCCGGCCTGCGTGTCGGTCTGGCGGTAGGGCATCCGGACCTGATCGAAGCGCTGGAGCGGATCAAGAACAGCTTCAACTCCTATCCACTGGATCGTCTGGCGATTGTCGGCGCGGCGGCGGCGTTTGCCGATCGCGAGTATTTCGACAAGACCTGTCGTCAGGTGATCGAGAGCCGCGAATGGGTGGTGGCGCAGTTGCAGGCTAAAGGCTTTGAAGTGCTGCCGTCGGCGGCCAACTTCATCTTCGCTCGCCACCCGCAGCATGATGCGGCGGGCCTTGCGGCCAAGCTGCGCGAGCAGGGCGTGATCGTGCGGCACTTCAAGCAGGAACGGATTGCGCAGTTCCTGCGGATATCGGTGGGTACGCCTGAGCAGAATCAGGCGTTGATCGACGGCCTTGGCGACCTCTAAAAGCAAAAGCCCCTCACCCTAGCCCTCTCCCAGAGGGAGAGGGGACTGAATGGGGAATATTGGAGAGGCTCACCGACTTGAACGATTTGTATTGAATCCATAATCAACTCGGTCTTTCAGGTCGATGTATCCCGCAAGACAACTCGGTCGGCCCCCTCTCCCAGAGGGAGAGGGGACTGAATGGGGAATATTGGAGAGGCTCACCGAC
>NZ_RCOD01000065.1:0-17645 GCF_004307505.1 Pseudomonas sp. Sample_11 | reverse complement strand
CCCTCTCCCAGAGGGAGAGGGGACTGAATGGGGAATATTGGAGAGGCTCACCGACTTGAACGATTTGTATTGAATCCATAATCAACTCGGTCTTTCAGGTCGATGTATCCCGCAAGACAACTCGGTCAGCTCCCTCTCCCTCTGGGAGAGGGCTGGGGTGAGGGTGTGCTTTTATTCGTGATGCGGCTCGCCAAGGAATGTCAGCGAACTGAACAATCCACGACTGTTCACATCCACACTGTCCTTCACCGGCACTTCAACCTGCGCCGCAATCACATTCAACCCTTCATTACGCACCAGCACCTGCGCACGCCCATCCTTGTCGGTCTCGGTGCTCAGGGTGTTCGGCGCGCTGCGGTAATCGCCATACACCTTCACCCCCGCCGCCGGTTTGCCATCGAGCAGCACCCGCACTGGTAACGATTTACCCGGCCCGACCGTCAGCGGATCGACCTCCGGCAGGATCAGCAGTTTGATCTGCTCCAGTTTCGGCAACTTCGCCCCCGGCTGATAGATCGCCAGGCTGTACTTGAACGTCTGCGTGGCCTCGGTGGCGCCGGGCACTTTGCTGCGTCCTTCGTTGATCCACTTCTTGTCCGCCGTCTGCGACCACATGCCGTTGTTCAGCGCCACGGCCAGCACCGCCGGTGGCTTCAATGGTTTCAAACGGGCATGATCGGCCAGGCGCTCGACGCTGACCGGGATCATTTTGCCGCTTGCGTCATAAGCCCAGGCACCGCTGATTTTCTGCGGTTTGAAGGCGTTGTCTTCGGCGCCGTGACCGTAGACCACTTCGATGTTGCTGCGTCGCTCCTCTGTCCACAGGCCGTGCGCCGACACCTGGCCGGTGAACAGCGCAGCGATGAGCAGAAGGGATTTGCCGTAGTGCATGGTGACGTCCTTTTACAGGTTGAGTGTCAGGCTGACGGTGAAATTGCGTGGCTCGCCGGGGTTGACCCAGTAGTTGCTGTAGGAGCGCTCGTAGTATTTTTCGTCGAAGATGTTGTTCAGGTTCAGGCCGAGCGTGACGTTGTCGCTGGCCTTGTAATGCGCGAGCAAGTCGACGGTCTGGTAGGCCGGCAATTCGAAGTCGCTGCCGGATTCGCCCGAGCGATCGCCGACGTAGGTGAACGCTGCACCGACGTCTGAACCGCGCAGTCGGCCATCCTGAAATTCATAAACACCCAGCAGACTGCCGCTGCGTTTAGCCACGCCGAGGATGCGGCTGCCGGTAGGAATGGTCGCGTCGCCCTTGGTCACCTCGGCGTCGATGTAGGCGAAGGCGCCGATGACCCGCACCGCGTCGGTCACCTGGCCGCTCACTTGCCAATCGAAACCCTGACTGCGCGCCTTGCCCATGGCGCGGCTGGTGTCGGTGCCCGGATCGAGGGCGAGAACGTTTTCCTTGTCGATGTGGAAGAAGGCGAGGTTGCTGCTCACGCGCTCATCGAACAGTTCGTTCTTGATCCCCACTTCGTAACCGACGCCTTCTTCCGGGTCGAAGGATTTGCCGGAGGCATCCAGGCCGTTGTTCGGTTTGAACGAAGTCGAGGCGTTGGCGAACAGGCCGGTGTTCGGCGTGAGCTGATAGAGCAGGCCGGCGCGTTGAGTCAGTGCGTCGTGGCGCTGCTGGCTTTTGGCGTTGCGGCTGTGATCGTCGATGCGCTGATCGAAATGCTCGAAGCGCGCGCCGACCATGCCGCGCAGCTTGTCGGTGAAGATGATCTGGTCCTGCAGATTCAGCGCATGACTTTCGACGTGTTCGAAGAAGTCGGTGCCCGAGCGTGCGCCGTTGGGTTTCGGCTGGCCGTAGACCGGCTTATAGATGTCGATGGCGTAGGGGCCGCCAGCAATGGTGGTGACGCGTTCGTCCTTGCGGTAATTCTCGTATTCGGTGCCGATCAGCAATTCATGCTGCCACGGCCCGAGGTCGAACAGACCGCGCAGTTCCAGTTGGGTGATGCTGTCGTGCCAACTCGTATCGCGTTCGCGCAAGCGGCGATTGACCGTGTGGCCGTCGGCGTTCAGCGGTCGTGCTTCGGAAGCGTCGCCCCAGAGCTTGCCTTCCTTGTAGTGACTGGCCAGGCGCAGTTTCCAGCTGTCGTTCAGATGGTGCTCAAGGGTGGCCTGGAGCAGGTTGTTGTGGTTGTCGATGTTGCCGTCGTTGGGCTCGCCCAAGAACGTCGAACGGGACACGCCGCTCCACTTGTTGTTCGGCGCCACCACGCCACGATCAAACGTCGAGTTGTGACGGACGATTTCGCTTTCCACCAGCAGCGAGGTGTCCGGGTTCAACTGCCAACTGATTGAGGGTGCGACGAATACCCGCTGGCTGTCGACGTGGTCGCGAAAGCTTTTGTTGTCTTCTACGGCGAGGTTGATGCGCGAGAGCACATTGCCCTGATCATCGAGGGGCGTGTTGACGTCCAGCGCGGTGCGGTAGCGATCCCAACTGCCGGCGCTGGTCTGCAAAGTGGTGAACGCTTCGGGCTGCGGCTTCTTGGTGACGATGTTCACCGTGCCGCCGGGATCACCCCGGCCGTACAGGCTGGCGGCCGGGCCCTTGAGCACTTCGATGCGTTCTATATTGGCCGCATCTGGCGTACTCGGATAACCGCGATTGGCACTGAAGCCGTCCTTGTAGAACTCCGAGGTGGTGAAGCCGCGCACGCTGTATTCGTACAGGGTCAGGCCGCCGAAGTTGTTCTGCTTCGATACGCCGCCGGCAAAATCCAGCGCGCGTTCAACGCTGGTGCTGCCCAGATCCGAGAGCACACTGGCCGGAACCACGCTGATGGCTTGTGGGATATCGCGAATCGCCGTGTCGGTTTTGCTCGCACTGGCCGAGCGGGTCGCGCGATAACCGCTGACCGGGCCGGTGGGTGATTCGTAGTCGGAAGTGACGCTGATGGCTTCCAGCTCAACGGGCTGCGGCTCATCGGCGAAGGCGGGATCGCAGAGCAAACCCAGAGTCAGGCCCAGCAGCGAGGCCTTTTTACGAGACGACATGTTATGTTGTTCCAATTGCTAGAATTGAAACAATATAACATGCCTGTTGAGAATGTCTGTTATTCGCGTCACTGGCGCGAAAACATTTTTACTCTTCTTTTTCTTTCACCGGTGCCGGCGGTGGACGCAGGCCGATTTCAGCGGTCAGCTTCAGCTCCTTGCCGTTGCGCATGACCTGAATCGTCACCTTGTCGGTCGGCTTGATCCGCGCCACCTGGTTCATCGAGCGGCGACCATCGCCGGCCGGCTCGCCATCGATGCTCAAAATCACATCGCCCAGTTGCAGGCCGGCTTTCTGCGCCGGGCCGTCACGGAAGATTCCGGCAACGACAATCCCCGGGCGCCCGGACAAGCCAAACGACTCCGCCAGTTCCTGAGTCAGCGGTTGTACTTCGATGCCCAGCCAGCCGCGAATCACCTGACCGTGCTCGATGATCGATTTCATCACTTCCATCGCCAGTTTCACCGGGATGGCAAAACCGATGCCTTGCGAGCCGCCGGATTTGGAAAAGATCGCCGTGTTGATACCGGTGAGGTTGCCGTTGGCGTCGACCAGCGCACCGCCGGAGTTGCCCGGGTTGATCGCCGCATCGGTCTGGATGAAGTCTTCGTAGTTGTTCAGCCCCAGCTGATTGCGGCCG
This sequence comes from Pseudomonas sp. Sample_11, assembly GCF_004307505.1. Lineage (NCBI taxonomy): Bacteria > Pseudomonadati > Pseudomonadota > Gammaproteobacteria > Pseudomonadales > Pseudomonadaceae > Pseudomonas > Pseudomonas sp. Sample_11. The sequence goes on along the minus strand of NZ_RCOD01000065.1, from coordinate 13,995 downwards.
GTGGCGCTGATGATGCCCATGGTCACGGTCTGGCCGACGCCGAACGGGTTGCCGATGGCCAGCGCAACGTCGCCGATGCGAATGCTGTCGGAGCGGCCGACGGTGATTGCCGGGAGGTTTTTCAGGTCGATTTTCAGAACTGCAAGGTCGGTTTCCGGATCGCTGCCGATCACCCGTGCCAGCGTTTCGCGACCATCCTTCAATGCCACGACAATCTGGTCGGCGCCGCTGGTGACGTGGTTGTTGGTGAGGATGTAGCCTTCCGGGCTCATGATCACCCCGGAACCGAGGCTCGATTCCATGCGCTTCTGTTTCGGCGAATTGTCACCGAAGAAGCGGCGGAACTGCGGATCCTCGAACAAGGGATGCGCCGGTTTGTTGATGACCTTGGTGGTGTACAGGTTGACCACCGACGGCGCGGCGATGCCCACTGCATCCGCATAGGACACTGGCCCCTGCTGCACGATCGTGGTCTGAGGGGCCTGTTGCAGATTGACGTCGAGGCTCGGCAGCCCGACCCACTCGGGGTAACGCTGAATAATCAACAGAGCGATAAGCACACCGGCCAACAGCGGCCAGCCAAAAAAACGCAGCGCCTTGAGCATTAAGCACGTTCCTGGAAAGGTTGCAGGCGAGGTCAGACCGCCCATAATGTCGCGCATTATACGAGGCCGCGCGCGCCTCTGAACGGGATATTTAGGAGTCTTTCATGGCCGTTGCCCTCAGCACCCTCGTCGAAGAAGCCGACCGTTACCTGGGCAGTGCGAAAATTGCCGATTATTGCCCCAACGGATTACAGGTCGAAGGCCGCCCGCAGGTGATGCGCATCGTCAGTGGCGTCACTGCCAGCCAGGCGTTGCTCGATGCCGCCGTCGAAGCCGAGGCCGACCTGATCCTGGTCCACCACGGTTATTTCTGGAAAGGCGAAAATCCTTGCGTCACCGGTATGAAACAGCGCCGCTTGAAAACCCTGCTCAAGCACGACATCAGTCTGCTCGCCTATCACCTGCCGCTGGATCTGCACCCGGATGTCGGCAACAACGTGCAACTGGCGCGTCAGCTCGACATCACTGTCGAAGGGCCGCTCGACCCGAGCAATCCGAAAGTCGTCGGGCTTGTCGGTTCACTGAATGAGCCAATGACTGCGCGGGATTTCGCGCGCAAGGTGCAGGAAGTCATGGGCCGCGAGCCGCTGCTGATCGAAGGCAGCGGCATGATCCGCCGCGTCGGCTGGTGCACCGGCGGCGGCCAGGGTTATATCGACCAGGGCGTGGCGGCGGGCGTTGATCTGTTCATCAGTGGCGAGGCCTCCGAGCAGACTTTCCACAGTGCACGGGAAAACGACATCAGCTTCATCGCCGCTGGCCACCACGCCACCGAACGCTACGGCGTGCAGGCGCTGGGTGAGTATCTGGCGAAGCGCTTTGCCCTTGAGCACATCTTCATCGATTGCCCGAATCCGATCTGACCCATCGTTCGCTGTGTAGGAGCTGCCGAAGGCTGCGATCTTTTGATCTTGATCTTTAAAAACAAAATCAAAAGATCGCAGCCTTCTGCAGCTCCTGCATGGGCCGGCGCGCCCAAACGAGTGGGCATATTCATATACCCTTTCGATCTAGTTGGCGTCCTGATTAGAAGAGGTCGCTGTGCTAGGATTCTTCGCTCGAACACGGCCCGCTGGCCGTTCATAAGAAAGCTTTCGTGAGTAGCCATGGTCGACAAACTGACGCATCTGAAACAGCTGGAGGCGGAAAGCATCCATATCATCCGCGAGGTGGCCGCCGAGTTCGATAACCCGGTGATGCTGTACTCCATCGGTAAAGACTCCGCCGTGATGCTGCACCTGGCACGCAAGGCGTTCTTCCCGGGCAAACTGCCGTTTCCGGTGATGCACGTCGACACCCGCTGGAAATTCCAGGAAATGTACAAGTTCCGCGACAAGATGGTCGAAGACTTGGGCCTGGACCTGATCACCCACATCAACCCCGATGGCGTGGCGCAGAACATCAACCCGTTCACCCACGGCAGCGCCAAGCACACCGACATCATGAAAACCGAAGGCCTGAAACAGGCACTCGACAAGCATGGTTTCGACGCAGCGTTCGGCGGCGCCCGTCGCGATGAAGAGAAATCCCGCGCCAAAGAGCGCGTGTACTCGTTCCGCGACAGCAAACACCGCTGGGACCCGAAAAACCAGCGTCCGGAGCTGTGGAACGTCTACAACGGCAAGGTCAACAAGGGCGAATCCATTCGTGTATTCCCGTTGTCGAACTGGACCGAGCTGGACATCTGGCAGTACATCTATCTCGAAGGCATTCCGATTGTGCCGCTGTACTTCGCCGCCGAACGCGAAGTGATCGAGAAGAACGGCACGCTGATCATGATCGACGACGAGCGCATCCTCGAGCACCTGTCCGATGAAGACAAAGCGCGCATCGTGAAAAAGAAAGTGCGGTTCCGCACCCTTGGCTGCTACCCGTTGACGGGCGCGGTGGAGTCCGAGGCCGAAAGCCTGACGGACATCATTCAGGAAATGCTCCTGACGCGAACTTCCGAGCGCCAGGGCCGGGTCATCGACCACGATGGCGCAGGCTCGATGGAAGACAAAAAACGTCAAGGCTATTTCTAAGGGGCTGTCATGTCGCACGCATCTGATTTGATCAGCGAGGACATCCTCGCCTACCTGGGCCAGCACGAACGTAAAGAGCTGCTGCGCTTTTTGACTTGCGGTAACGTCGATGACGGCAAGAGCACCCTGATCGGGCGCCTGCTGCACGACTCGAAGATGATCTATGAAGATCATCTCGAAGCCATTACCCGCGATTCGAAGAAGTCCGGCACCACCGGTGACGACATCGATCTGGCATTGCTGGTCGACGGGCTGCAGGCCGAGCGTGAGCAGGGCATCACCATTGATGTCGCTTACCGCTATTTCTCCACCGCCAAGCGCAAATTCATCATCGCCGACACCCCCGGCCATGAGCAGTACACCCGCAACATGGCCACCGGTGCGTCCACCTGTGACCTGGCGATCATTCTGGTCGACGCCCGTTACGGCGTGCAGACCCAGACCCGTCGCCACAGCTTCATCGCTTCCCTGCTGGGTATCAAACACATCGTCGTCGCCATCAACAAGATGGACTTGAAGGACTTCGACGAAGGCGTGTTCGAATCGATCAAGGCTGACTACCTGAAGTTCGCCGAAGGCTTGAAGATGAAGCCGACCAGCATGCACTTCGTGCCGATGTCTGCCCTTAAAGGCGACAACGTGGTGAACAAGTCCGAGCGCTCGCCGTGGTACACCGGCCAGTCGCTGATGGAAATCCTCGAGACTGTGGAAGTGGCGGGCGATCGCAACTTCACCGATCTGCGTTTCCCGGTGCAGTACGTCAACCGTCCGAACCTGAACTTCCGCGGTTTCGCCGGCACCCTGGCCAGCGGCATCGTGCACAAGGGCGACGAAGTCGTGGTGCTGCCGTCGGGCAAGAGCAGCCGGGTGAAATCCATCGTCACCTTCGAAGGTGAACTGGAGCACGCCGGCCCAGGTCAGGCGGTAACCCTGACCATGGAAGACGAAATCGATATCTCCCGTGGCGACCTGTTGGTGCATGCCGACAACGTGCCGCCGGTCACCGACAGCTTTGAAGCGATGCTGGTGTGGATGGCTGAAGAGCCGATGCTGCCGGGCAAGAAATACGACATCAAACGCGCCACCAGTTACGTGCCGGGCTCGATCGCCAGCATCGTCAACAAGGTCGACGTCAACACTCTGGAAGAAGGCCCGGCGAGCGCGTTGCAGCTCAACGAAATCGGCAAGGTGAAGATCGCGCTCGACGCGCCGATCGCCCTCGACGGTTACGAAAGCAACCGCACCACGGGCGCATTCATTGTCATCGATCGCCTGACCAACGGCACCGTTGGCGCCGGCATGATTGTCGCTCAGCCAGTGGCCCATGGCACTGCAACCCACCACGGCAAATTGGCCCACGTGGCGACCGAAGAACGTGCCCAGCGCTTCGGCCAGCAACCGGCCACCGTGCTGTTCAGCGGTCTTTCGGGCGCGGGCAAAAGCACCCTGGCTTATGCGGTCGAGCGCAAGCTGTTCGATATGGGCCGCGCGGTGTTTGTCCTCGATGGCCAGAACCTGCGTCAGGATCTGAACAAAGGTCTGCCACAGGATCGCGCCGGGCGTACCGAGAACTGGCGTCGTGCCGCGCACGTGGCGCGTCAGTTCAACGAAGCGGGGCTGCTGACATTGGCCGCGTTCGTTGCGCCGAGTGCCGAAGGTCGCGAGCAGGCCAAGGAACTGATCGGCCAGGATCGCTTGCTGACGGTCTATGTGCAGGCGTCGCCGATCGTGTGCGCCGAGCGTGATCCGCAAGGTCTGTACGCCGCTGGCGGCGATAACATTCCGGGCGAATCCTTCCCGTACGATGTGCCGCTCAATGCCGACCTGGTGATCGACACGCAGTCGCTGAGCCTGGAAGAAAGCGTCAAGCAAGTGCTGGAGCTGTTGCGTCAGCGTGGCGCGATCTAAGGTAGAAGCAGCGACAAGCTTCTAGCTGCAAGCGGCAAGAAAAAGCCCGCCGGTGAGTGATCATCGGCGGGCTTTTTTTGTGCCGGGTGATCGTTCCCACGCGGAGCGTGGGAACGCCTCATTGGACGCTCCGCGTCCGCTTCGGCAGGGACGCGGAGCGTCCCGGGCTGCATTCCCACGCGGAGCGTGGGAACGATCAACTGTGGGAGCGAGCCTGCTCGCTCCCACAGGGGTCAGTGTTTGGGTGGATACTCGCGGTGCATCTGCTCCAGCAACGCATCCTTGTCCAGCCACAGTTGATTGATCCAGCCCTGAAACTGCAAACGGTACTCGCCGTCCTGGTCGTAGTTTTTGCCGATGAAGGCCGGCGGGATTTTGATTTCTTCAAAATGCACCACCACATCGCGGACATTGCCGCAGAGCAAATCCCAGAACCCCGGACGCCCGGCCGGATAATGAATCGTCACGTTGACGATTGATTCCAGCTGTTCGCCCATCGCATCGAGCACAAAGGCGATCCCGCCGGCCTTGGGCTTGAGCAGGTATTTGAACGGTGACTGCTGCTGCGCATGCTTGCCTTCGGTGAAGCGTGTGCCTTCGACGAAGTTGAAAATCCCCACCGGGTTATGCCGGAATTTCGCGCAGGTCTTGCGCGTGGTTTCCAGGTCCTTGCCTTTTTTCTCCGGGTGTTTTTCCAGATACGCCTTGGAGTAGCGCTTCATGAACGGAAAGCCCAGCGCCCACCAGGCCAGCCCGATTACCGGAACCCAGATCAGCTCCTGCTTGAGGAAAAACTTCAGCGGTTGAATCTTGCGGTTGAGCACATATTGCAGCACCAGGATATCCACCCAGCTCTGATGGTTGCTGGTGATCAGGTACGAGTGCTGATAATCGAGGCCCTGCAGACCGCTGAGGTGCCAGCGGGTGCGCCGTACCAGATTCATCCAGCCTTTGTTATTGCTGATCCACGCCTCGTGGGTGTGGCTCATCAGCCAACCGGCGATGCGCTGGGTAAAGGCAAACGGCAAAGCCTTGACCAGCGCCACGCAGAACAGGAACGAGCACAGCAGAATCGTATTGAGCGCCAACAGCAGCGAGGCGATCACGCCGCGCAACGGTGCAGGGAGAAAGTCCAGCATTTACACATCCATAGGTCGGTTGGCGGCTTGAATCGCGGTGAGCGCGATGGTGTAGACGATGTCATCGACCTGCGCACCGCGCGGCAGGTCGTTCACCGGTTTGCGCAGGCCTTGCAGCATCGGCCCGAGGCTGACGCAATCAGCGCTGCGCTGCACGGCTTTGTGCGTAGTGTTGCCGGTGTTCAGATCGGGGAACACAAACACCGTGGCGCGCCCGGCGACCTGACTGTTCGGCGCCAGTTGCCGCGCCACGTCGGCGTTCGCGGCAGCGTCGTACTGCAACGGGCCGTCGATCAACAGCGAGTTTTGTTGCTCATGAGCGAGCAGAGTCGCCTCGCGGACTTTCTCGACTTCTTCACCGCGCGCCGATTCGCCGCTGGAATAGCTGATCATCGCCACCCGTGGAGTAATGCCGAATGCGGCCGCCGAGTCGGCGCTTTGCAGGGCGATCTCGGCCAGTTCCGCGGCGCTCGGGTGCGGGTTCATCACGCAGTCGCCGTAGACCAGCACTTCTTCCGGGAACAGCATGAAGAACACCGACGACACCAGCGTGCAGCCCGGTGCGGTCTTGATCAGTTGCAAGGCCGGACGGATGGTGTTGGCGGTGGTGTTGATCACACCCGAAACCAGGCCGTCGACCTCGTCCAGCGCCAGCATCATGGTGCCGATCACCACGGTGTCTTCCAGTTGTTGCTCGGCCATCGGTGCGTTGAGGCTTTTGCTCTTGCGCAGGGCGACCATCGGCTCGACGTAACGCTCGCGGATGTGGTCCGGGTCAAGGATTTCCAGACCCGGCGGCAGCACGATGCCTTGGGCGCGGGCGACCGCTTCGACGTCTTCGGGTTTGGCCAGCAATACGCAGCGGGCGATCCCGCGTTCCTGACAGATCGCCGCCGCTTGCACGGTGAACGGCTCGCTGCCTTCGGGCAACACGATGCGCTTGTTCGCCGCTTGCGCGCGCTGGATCAATTGGTAGCGGAACACCGCCGGCGACAGGCGCATCTCCCGAGGCGTGCCGCAGCGCTGATGCAGCCAGTTGGCGTCGAGGTGGCTGGCGACGAAATCGGTGATGATCTCCGCGCGCTCGCGGTCATCGATCGGGATTTCCTTGTTCAGGCCATTGAGCAGGTTGGCGGTGTCGTACGAGCCGGTGCTCACCGACAACACCGGCAAACCGGCCTGCAACGCGCCCCGGCACAGGTCCATGATGCGCGGGTCGGGCAGGGTGTCGCTGGTCAGCAGCAGGCCGGCCAGCGGCACACCGTTGATCGCCGCGAGGCTGACGGCGAGGATGATGTCGTCGCGATCGCCCGGCGTCACCACCAGCACGCCGGGCTTGAGCAGCTCGACGGTGTTGCGCATGGTTCGTGCGCAAATGATGATTTTGCTCATGCGCCGGGTTTCGTAGTCGCCGGCATTGAGCACTTGCGCACCCATCAGGTCGGCGACGTCGCGGGTGCGCGGCGCATTGAGTTCAGGCTGAAACGGGATGCAGCCAAGCAAGCGGAAATCACCGCTGCGCAGCAACGGCGAATGTTCCTTCAGACGCGTGGCGAAGGCGTCCATGCTTTCGTCGGTCTTGACCTTGTTGAGGATCACCCCGAGGACCTTCGGGTCCTTCGGGCCGCCGAACAATTGCGCTTGAAGCTCGACGCGGCCAGAAAGCTCGGCGAGCACTTCGTTTTCCGGCGCCGAGACCAGAATCACCTCGGCATCCAGGCTCTTGGCCAGATGCAGATTGACCCGCGCGGCGTAACTGGCGCTGCGGGTCGGCACCATGCCTTCTACCACCAGCACATCCTTGCCGACCGCCGCCTGCTGATACAGGGCGATGATTTCTTCGAGCAGTTCGTCGAGCTGACCGTCGCCGAGCATGCGTTCGACGTGCGCCAGCCCCAACGGCTGCGGCGGTTTCAGGCCGTGGGTGCGCGCCACCAGTTCGGTGGATCGCTCAGGGCCGGTGTCGCCCGGGTGCGGCTGGGCGATCGGTTTGAAGAAGCCGACCTTGAGGCCGGCGCGTTCAAGCGTGCGCACCAGCCCGAGGCTGATGGAGGTCAGACCCACGCCAAAATCGGTGGGGGCGATAAAAAAAGTTTGCATGGGAATTCTCTATGCAAGGGTGTCAGCCTATGTCTGGCCGACTACCGAAATTCAGTCGCCAAGGTTATCGCTAACCGAGCCTTGTGCACACCAACCGCAGGCAAAGGGTTGACCTGTTTTTTCAATACGTTGCGCCGGATCCAGGACCCAGGCACGGGTTTGCCACGGCGGCTGGTGGCGCAGGTGCTGGGTGTGGCCACAGGAAAGCTCGACCACCCAATGGCCATCTTCGTCCTGATGGAAGCCGGTGATGGTCGAAACCCGTTTGTCCGGGTTGTGGTCGCTTTCACGCGATTGCTTCGCTAAACTTGGCCTTTCTATATTCTTATGCAAAAGGTCTCGCCCCATGCTGATCGCCGCCAATAAGGCTGTCTCCATCGACTATACCCTGACCAACGACGCTGGTGAGGTCATCGACAGCTCCGCCGGCGGCGCTCCGCTGGTTTACCTGCAAGGCGCAGGCAACATCATCCCGGGCCTGGAAAAAGCCCTTGAAGGCAAAGCTGTCGGCGACGAGCTGAAAGTAGCCGTTGAGCCGGAAGATGCTTACGGTGAATACGCCGCTGAACTGGTCAGCACCCTGAGCCGCAGCATGTTCGAAGGCGTTGACGAGCTGGAAGTCGGCATGCAGTTCCACGCTTCGGCGCCGGACGGCCAGATGCAGATCGTCACCATCCGTGATCTGGACGGCGACGACGTCACCGTTGATGGCAACCACCCTCTGGCCGGTCAGCGCCTGAACTTCGAAGTGAAGATCGTTGATATCCGTGACGCCAGCCAGGAAGAAATCGCTCATGGTCACGTCCATGGCGAAGGTGGCCATCACCACTGATTTTCTGCGCTAAGCTTCGAGTACTGGAGAGGCGCCTGTGGGCGCCTTTTTAGTCCGCGGCTGTCCTTGGTGGCCTCGCCAAGTGGCTGTTTCGAGTAGAACACGAGAATCCTGGAGTTCGGCATGAGTGCTTTTCACGACCTTAAGTTGACAGCCCTGGATGGTCAGGAGCTACCGCTGGCGCCGTTCAAGGGCCAAGTCGTGCTGGTGGTCAACGTGGCCTCCAAATGCGGCTTGACCCCTCAGTACGCGGCACTGGAAAACCTCTACCAGCAATACAAAGATAAAGGCTTTGCTGTGCTGGGCTTGCCGTGCAACCAGTTTGCCGGTCAGGAGCCAGGCTCGGAAAAAGAAATCCAAGAGTTCTGCAGCCTCAACTATGGCGTGACCTTTCCGTTGTCGAGCAAGCTCGAAGTCAATGGCCACGAGCGGCATCAGTTGTATCGCCTGCTGGCGGGCGAGGGCGCCGAGTTTCCCGGTGACATCACCTGGAACTTCGAAAAGTTTCTGCTCGGCAAGGATGGCCGGGTGCTGGCGCGGTTCTCGCCGCGTACGGCGCCGGATGATCCGACGATCGTGCATGCGATTGAAAAAGCGCTGGGCTGAAAAGCAGGATCAAAAGATCGCAGCCTTCGGCAGCTCCTACAGGGGGACCACAAATCCCGTGTAGGAGCTGCCGAAGGCTGCGATCTTTTGCTTTTCATTCTTTTAATCCTTAATCACCAAAATCAATAATGCTGTTCAAAGGCTCCGGCTCTTCATATTATCGCCGTCATAAAGCGATCGCCATGGAGCCTCTCGATGCCCGTTCAAGCCCTGTTCAAACCGTTCCACCTCGGTGCCCTCGAACTGCCGACCCGCGTGGTCATGGCGCCAATGACCCGTTCGTTTTCGCCGGGCGGTGTGCCGAATTCCAAAGTCATTGAGTACTATCGCCGTCGTGCGGCCGCCGGGGTTGGTCTGATCATCACCGAAGGCACCACCGTCGGCCACATCGCGTCCAACGGCTATCCTAACGTGCCGCAATTTTTCGGTGACGCGCCGCTGGCCGGCTGGAAAAAGGTTGTCGACGCCGTGCACGCCGAGGGCGGCAAGATCGTCCCGCAACTGTGGCATGTCGGCAGCGTACGTCGCCTCGGCACCGAGCCGGACGCCAGCGTGCCGGGCTACGGTCCGTCGGAGAAACTCAAAGACGGTCAGGTCGTGGTTCACGGCATGACCAAGCAGGACATCCAGGACGTGATCGCTGCGTTTGCCCAGGCTGCCAAAGATGCGCAAAGCATCGGCATGGACGGTGTGGAAATCCATGGCGCCCACGGCTATCTGATCGACCAGTTCTTCTGGGAAGGCAGCAATCAGCGCACCGATGAATACGGTGGCAGTCTGGCCAACCGTTCGCGTTTTGCCATCGAATTGATTCAAGCAGTGCGCGCGGCTGTCGGTGAGGGTTTCCCGATCATCTTCCGCTTCTCGCAATGGAAGCAGCAGGATTACACCGCGCGTCTGGTACAAACTCCCGAAGCGCTGGGCGAGTTTCTCAAGCCGCTGTCCGACGCTGGCGTGGACATTTTCCACTGCTCGACCCGACGCTTCTGGGAGCCGGAGTTCGACGGTTCGGATCTGAACCTTGCTGGCTGGACCCGCAAGCTGACCGGCAAACCGACCATCACCGTGGGCAGCGTCGGCCTGGATGGCGAGTTCCTGCAGTTCATGGTCAACACCGACAAGGTCGCGCAACCGGCCAGTCTGGAAAACCTGCTGGAGCGTCTGAACAAAGAAGAGTTTGACCTGGTAGCAGTGGGCCGCGCGCTGCTGGTCGATCCGGACTGGGCGCAGAAAGTCCGTGAAGGGCGGGAGCAGGACATTCTGCCGTTCAGTCGTGAGGCGTTGATGACCCTGGTCTAAGCGGCGCCAGTTCGACCTTTTCGCAAGCAGGCTCGCTCCCACCTTCGACCGCATTCCATCTGAAAGAATGCAGTACCCATGTGGGGGCGAGCCTGCTCGCGAAAGCTGTTTCTATGTCGCCGAAAATCTAAGGTTGTGTCTGCGCCCCAGGCACCACCAGCTCCCCCACACAAGCCCCACGCAAATACCCCTCGAACTGCTCGATGATCGCCGCCCAGCCCTGGCGACTGCCATGCTGCCGCGCATTCAGTCGCACACAACGCAACCGTTCATCTTCCTCCAGCAACCACGCCGCCGCTTCGCAAAACGCCTGCTCATCGCCGGGCATGGCTGACACGCCGTTGTAGCCATGGCGAATATGCTGCGCCGCGGCTGCCTGGTCATAGGCAACGACGCCAAGTCCCGAAGCCAGGGCTTCCAGCACCACATTGCCGAAGGTTTCGGTCAGGCTGGGAAATACGAACAGATCTCCTGAGGCGTAGTGCGCCGCGAGTGCTTCTCCCCGTTGCGCGCCGCAGAAGATCGCCTCCGGCAATTCTTTTTCCAGCGCCAAACGCTGCGGGCCATTTCCGACCACGATCAGCTTCAGATGGCGCTGTGGATAAGTTTCGCGCAGACCTTCAAAGCAGCGTTTGAGCAGGCCCAGATTTTTCTCCGGGGCGAGCCTTCCTACGTGGATGACCGCGATATCTTTGTCAGAGAGTCCCCATTGCTCACGCAACGCGCTCTGACGTTTGCTCGGATGAAATAACTGGCTGTCCACACCCCGCGACAACAACGCCAGCCGCTCGAAATGCCGCCGCTCCAGTTCCAGGCGCTGACTGACGCTCGGCACCAAAGTCATTGCCGAACGATTGTGAAACCAGCGCAGGTAATGAGTGAGCATCCGCGTCAGCAGACCGAGGCCGTACTGGCTGGTGTATTGCTGGAAGTTGGTATGAAAACCGCTCACCACCGCAATCCCCAGGCGCCGTGCGGCGCGCAGTGCCGACAACCCGAGCGGGCCTTCCGTGGCGATGTACAGCACATCCGGGCGCTGGCGTTTCCAACGGCGCAGCAATTTATGCATCGACGACTGGCCCCATTGCAGTCCCGGATAGCCCGGTAGTGGCCATCCGCGACACAGCAACAGTGCATCGTCTTCGCTGCGTTGCGGATCGGTGGCCTGGCGCGGGCGCACGAGCTCCACCTGATGCCCACGTGCGCGCAAACCCTCGCACAAGCGGCCAAGGGTATTGGCCACGCCGTTGATTTCCGGTGGGAAGGTTTCGCTGATGAGGGTGATATGTAGAGCTGTCGTCATGACCTCAGTGTCGGCTGAGGCCATGTCGAGCTTGTTACGGTCGGATGATGGATTTGTGACGCGATCAGTGTTGGATCACCAGATTTTCGGCACCACGCTCGCGCACCCAGAACAACGTCGCCCCGGCTACCGCCGCCGGCATCATCAGGATGTTGACCACCGGAATCAGCAGCACCAGATAGACGATCCCGCCAAAGCTCATGCTCTGCCAGCGCTTTTGCCGCAGCCAGGCGAGCATCTCGTTCCAGCCCAGTTTGTGGTTGTCCGCCGGGTAGTCGATGTACTGGATGGCCATCATCCACACGCCGAATAGCAGCCATAACGGCGCGGCGACGATATTCACCACTGGGATGAACGACAGGATGAACAGGCCGATGGCGCGCGGCAGGAAGTAGCCGAGCTTGCGCATTTCCCGGGACAGGGTGCGCGGGATCATCGCGATCAGTTCGCCCCAGCTGAACGCCGGGAAATCATCAGTGCCGCGCACCACCACTTCAACTTTTTCCGCGAGGAAACCGTTGAACGGTGCGGCAATGATGTTGGCGAGCATGGTGAAGGTGAAAAACACCATCAAGGCCACGAGGACCACGAACAACGGCCAGAGGATATAGCTGAGGAAACTCAGCCATTCAGGCAACGACGGCATCAGCGTGTCGACCCACAGGCTGAACTGGTGGCCGGCCAGATAGATCAATCCGACGAACAGCACCAGGTTGATCGCCAGCGGCAACAACACGAACAGGCGCAGGCCAGGGCTCAGGACCAGTTTGAGGCCTTCGCGCAGGTATTGCGGGCCGGACAGAACAGGGGCGGGCATAAGGTGCTCCGAAGCAAGGGAAAACGCGCCGACGTTACCGGCTTTGCCACAGCGGCGAAAGCGCGGCAGAGCAATCGACATTCACTGTAACAAAGAGGTCTATCTCGTCAGCGTCTCGGCATAGAGACCACCTATGAGCTGGATTGTTAAACCGTATTTCCTTAATCTTGCCCCCCTCGATACGCTGCACCCAACTTTTTACAGGACTGTCGAGTTCAAGCCTTCCCCAAGGTGTCCACGGTCCTTTTTTATTCCGCCGGCCGTCCGGCGTCCGCGCCAGATTTTTCATGGCCGGCCAACAGGAGCAGATTCATGTCTGAAGTCCGTCATTCGCGAGTGATCATTCTCGGTTCCGGCCCCGCCGGCTACAGCGCTGCGGTCTACGCGGCCCGCGCCAACCTCAAGCCACTGCTGATCACCGGCATGCAGGCCGGCGGTCAACTGACCACCACCACCGAAGTCGACAACTGGCCGGGTGATGTTCATGGTCTGACCGGCCCGGTGCTGATGGAGCGCATGCGCGAGCACGCCGAGCGTTTTGAGACCGAGATCGTCTTCGATCACATCAACGCCGTGGACTTTGCAGCCAAGCCCTACACCCTGACCGGCGACAGCGCCGTGTATACCTGCGATGCGCTGATTATCGCTACCGGCGCCAGCGCCCGTTACCTGGGCCTGCCTTCGGAAGAAGCGTTCATGGGCAAAGGCGTTTCGGCCTGCGCGACCTGCGACGGTTTCTTCTATCGCAACAAGCCGGTCGCCGTGGTTGGCGGTGGCAACACCGCTGTTGAAGAAGCGCTGTACCTGGCCAACATCGCCAGCACCGTGACCCTGATCCACCGTCGTGAAACTTTCCGCGCCGAGAAGATCCTGATCGACAAGCTCAACGCCCGTGTGGCCGAAGGCAAGATCATCCTCAAGTTGAACGCCAACCTGGACGAAGTCCTCGGCGACAACATGGGCGTCACCGGTGCGCGTCTGCGCAACAACGATGGCAGCTTCGACGAAATCAAAGTCGATGGCGTGTTCATCGCCATCGGCCACACCCCGAACACTTCGCTGTTCGAAGGCCAGTTGACCCTGAAAGACGGCTACCTGGTTGTGCAGGGCGGCCGTGAAGGCAATGCGACGGCCACCAGCGTCGAAGGCATCTTCGCTGCCGGTGACGTGGCTGACCACGTTTACCGTCAGGCCATCACCTCGGCCGGCGCCGGTTGCATGGCGGCACTGGACACCGAGCGCTACCTGGACGGCCTGCAGAACGCCACGTTCTAAGACCGCAGGGCACAAAAAAACCGGCCAGAGACTCAGACTGTGTGAAAACCTAGCAATCTGCGCAGCGCTCAAAGAAAATGCTCCGTA
>NZ_RCOD01000034.1:59033-71648 GCF_004307505.1 Pseudomonas sp. Sample_11 | reverse complement strand
GATTACAGATTCTGCGTTACGAACGAGAGCATCTGGTCGGCGGTGGAGATCACCTTGGAGTTCATCTCGTAGGCGCGTTGAGTGGTGATCATGTTGACCATCTCTTCAACGGTGCTGACGTTCGAGGTTTCCAGGGTGTTCTGCAGCGTGGTACCGAAACCGTTCAGGCCCGGGGTGCCGATCTGTGGCGCGCCGGAAGCCGCGGTTTCCAGGAACAGGTTGTTGCCCACGGCTTGCAGGCCGGCCGGGTTGATGAAGTCGGCGGTCTGCAGGTTGCCGATCACTTGCGAGGCCGGATTGCCGGCGATGGTGATCGACACGGTGCCGTCACGGCCGACGGTGAAGGTCTGCGCATCGTTCGGGATGATGATCGCCGGCTCCAGCGCGAAACCGCTGGCGTTGACGATCTGGCCATTGGAGTCGAGGTGGAAAGTACCGTCACGGGTGTAGGACGTGGTGCCGTCCGGCTGCAGGATCTGGAAGAAACCGCGACCGTCGATGGCCATATCCAGCGGCTGCTCAGTGGTTTGCAGGCTGCCGGCGGTGAAGTTTTTCTGGGTGCCGACAATGCGCACACCGGTACCCACTTGCAGACCCGACGGCAGTTCGCTGTCCTGGGTCGACTGGGCGCCTGGCTGACGCTTGATCTGATAGAGCAAGTCCTGGAACTCGGCACGGTCACGTTTGAAACCCGTGGTCGAAACGTTCGCCAGGTTGTTGGAAATGGTGGTCAGGTTGGTGTCCTGGGCGGACAGACCGGTTTTGGCAACCCATAGAGCCGGAAGCATTCGATTCTCCTCGTGCGCCTGTTTTACGGCGCGACGTTCTGATAATTAGCTGATCTGCAAGACCCGAGCCATGGCCTGGTCGTCGTCTTTGGCGGTGTTCATCATCTTGACGTGCAACTCGAACTGCTTGGCCAGGGCCAGCACCGAAGTCATTTCTTCCACGGCATTGACGTTGCTCGACTCGAGGAAACCCGAGACCAGTTTGACGTTGGCGTCGGCTTGCGCCGGCTGGCCGTCCTTGGTGTAAATCGAACCGTCGAGGCCTTTGTTCATGTTCTTGATGTCCGGGTTGACCAGTTTGATCCGGTCGACTTCGGCCATGACGCGCGGACCTTCGCCCATTGCGCGAATGCTGATGGTGCCGTCTTCGCCGACTTCGACCTGCTGCTCGGGCGGCACGGCGATCGGGCCGCCGTTACCGATCACCGGCATGCCGTTGCCGGCGCGCAATACGCCGAGGGCGTCGATGTTGAGGCTGCCGGTGCGCACGTAGCTTTCGCCGCCGCCGGGGTTTTGCACGGCGATGAAACCGTTGCCGGATACCGCGACGTCGAGTTCTCGACCGGTCTGCACCAGTGAGCCCGGCGTGAAGTCGGTGGCGGGACGTTCGCTCATGGCAAACGCGCGCGCCGGAAAGCTGTCACCGAACACCGGCATCGAACGCGCCTGCTCAAGGTCGCGCTGGAAGCCGTTGGTGGAGATGTTCGCCAGGTTGTTGGCATGCGCCCGCTGCGCCAGTGCGTTCTGGCTGGCGCCGGTCATTGCCACATAAAGGTACTTGTCCACTGTGTTTCCTCTGCATGCCGGACGTTTGCCGCCCACCGCTGTACTGCTCAGCCATAAGCAATTTGCAGACCAACTTTTTATTGGCGGGCGAAGGCCCGGTAAACAGGGGACTTGAGGGGATCGGAGGGGGAATCTGAAATGGGTCGAAGACGAAAAACCGGCGGTGTCATGCCGCTTCGCGGCAAGAGATCAAAAGATCGCAGCGTTCCGCAGCTCCTACAGGAAACCGCGTTCCAAATGTAGGAGCTGCCGAAGGCTGCGATCTTTTGATCTTAAGCTCCGCTGTCTTTCCCCACCTCATACTCACGCAGCTTGTTGGCAATGGTGGTGTGCGAGACACCGAGTCGCTTGCCCAACTGCCGACTGCTCGGGTGCTCGGAATACAAGCGTTCCAGCACCGCTTTCTCGAAACGCCCGACGATCTCGTCAAGATTTCCGTCGAGGGAGAAATCGCCAAGCGGCTGACGCACGCCGTAATCCGGCAGGCGAATATGTTCTGCCTTGACCGTGCCGCCGTCGCACAGGGAAACCGCTTGGAACAGCACGTTTTCCAGCTGCCGCACGTTGCCCGGCCAGTGGTAATGGCTGAGGCGATCCATCGCCGCCGGGGCCAGTTTCGGCAGCGGACAGCCGATCTGCCGACTGGCCTGATCGAGAAAGTGTTCAACCAGCGGCGTCAGACCGTCGAGGCATTCGCGCAGTGGCGGGATGTGCAGCGACAGCACGTTCAAGCGGTGATAGAGATCCTGGCGAAACTCGCCGCGCGCGCACAATTCGGACAAGTCCACCTGGGTCGCGCAGATCACCCGCACGTCCAGATACACCTCTTCATCACTGCCGACGCGACGGAAGCAACCGTCCTGAAGAAAGCGCAGCAATTTGACCTGCAAGCGCGGGCTCATCTCGCCGACGCCATCGAGAAACAGCGTGCCGCCAGCGGTCAACTCCAGCAGGCCAAGCTTGCCCTCAGCGCGAGCGCCTTCGAAAGCGCCGGGGCCGTAGCCGAACAGTTCGGTCTCGGCCATCGACTCCGGCAACCCGGCGCAGTTGAGCGCCATCAACGGTGACTGTCCACGCGGGCTGGCGAGGTGACAGGCGCGCGCGAGCAGTTCCTTGCCGGTGCCGGTTTCGCCTTCTATTAATAGCGGTGCATCCAGCGGCGCCATGCGTCGCGCTTCGCGGACCACAGCGGCCATGACTTTCGAGCTCTGGAAGATACTGTCGAAGCCGCGCAGCTCCTGCTTGCGCACGTTGTAGATGCGCTCGCCGACCCGATCGGCGCGGTGCAGAGTCAATACGGCGCCGGCCATGGCCTCGCTGTCATCGTGCTCCGATTGCAGCGGCGCGATGTCAGCGAGAAAGATGTCGCCCTTGACCTTGACGCGCATGCCGTTGATCCGCGATTTGTTGGCGCGCACCAATTCCGGCAAATCGAAATCCTCGGCGTAGCGCGACAGCGGAATCCCCGGCACTTCATCGACGCGCACCCCGAGCAACTGCGCCGCCGCGCGGTTGGCCGCAACGATTGAGCCGCCCATGTCGATCGACAGCACCGGAAACTCCAGTGCGCCGAGCAGTGCGTTCAATTCCATGTGTCGGCGTTCGCTGGGCATCAGCCCGACGCGCTTGACCCCAAACACCCCGCCGATCGCCTCGAACTTGGGGCGCAACGCCTGGAACTGGATGTTGATCAGGTTCGGGCAGTGCAGGTAGATCGCATTGCCATGCTCACCACCCACCTCGCCGCGTGCGACGTTGATCCCGTACGCCACCAGCAGATTGAGAATGTCGCGCAGGATGCCGATGCGGTTCTGGCAGTGGACTTTGATGCGCATAGAAAAAGGCCCGACAGGTTTGAAAGGTAAACACATGTCCTTGTGGGAGCGAGCCTGCTCGCGAAGGCGCCAGCACATCCAGTATCGATGTGTCAGACAGACCGCTTTCGCGAGCAGGCTCGCTCCCACAGGATCTTGTGGCGCGCCCGAGGCAGAGTTTTCTGTAGAGGCACGCAGATAGTTGTCAAGATTATGTGACAGCCCCTGCCCTTTTCAAACCCGCCAATCACCGTAAATGCGCATTACCCGACAAAGCGTAACGATAACTTTACGAAACTCGACGAAATTTCCTACGCATGCGCGGCTCAACGTGCTGCGCAGCTTCGCGCTCTGGGGTATTCCTTTAGCTATCGCTGGACATAACAACAACGAATTTCCTAGCAGGAGAGCAGCATGAAGCAGACGCAATACGTGGCTCGCGAGCCCGATGCGCAAGGTTTTATCGACTACCCCGCCGAAGAACACGCGGTGTGGAACACGCTGATCACTCGCCAGTTGAAGGTGATCGAAGGTCGCGCGTGCCAGGAATACCTGGACGGTATCGAAAAACTCGGTCTGCCCCACGACCGCATCCCGCAACTGGCCGAGATCAATAAAGTCCTCGGCGAGACCACTGGCTGGCAAGTTGCCCGGGTGCCAGCGCTGATTCCTTTCCAGACCTTTTTCGAGTTGCTTGCCAGCAAGCAATTCCCCGTCGCCACCTTCATTCGTACCCGCGAAGAACTCGACTACCTGCAAGAGCCGGACATTTTTCACGAGATCTTCGGCCACTGCCCGCTGCTGACCAACCCGTACTTCGCTGAATTCACCCACACCTACGGCAAGCTCGGCCTGCAAGCGACCAAGGAAGAGCGCGTGTATCTGGCGCGGCTGTACTGGATGACCATCGAATTCGGTCTGGTCGACACCCCGCAGGGCAAGCGCATCTACGGTGGCGGAATTCTGTCCTCGCCGAAAGAAACCGTTTACTGCCTGTCGGACGAGCCCGAGCATCAGGTTTTCGATCCGCTGGAAGCCATGCGCACGCCGTATCGCATCGACATTCTGCAACCGTTGTACTTCGTCCTGCCGAACCTCAAGCGCCTGTTCGACGTGGCCCATGAAGACATCATGGCCATGGTTCGCCAAGGCATGCAGCTGGGCTTGCACGCGCCGAAATTTCCGCCGAAACCCAAAGCCGCCTGAACCGCGACTTTTGCTGACAATTGCGTCTGTCCGTCGCCGCCACTTTGCTTTAGCGTGACGGCATTGGCGGCACACGCGCTTTAATAAAAAACACACTCGTTTTCAGGAATACACCATGTCGACTTTGAACCAAGCCCACTGCGAAGCCTGCCGCGCCGATGCGCCACAAGTCAGCGATGAAGAACTGCCGATCCTGATCAAGCAGATCCCTGACTGGAACATCGAAGTACGCGACGGCATCATGCAGCTGGAAAAAGTTTTCCTGTTCAAGAACTTCAAGCACGCGCTGGCGTTCACCAACGCCGTCGGCGAGATCTCCGAGGCCGAAGGTCACCACCCGGGCCTGCTGACCGAGTGGGGCAAAGTCACCGTGACCTGGTGGAGCCATTCGATCAAAGGCCTGCACCGCAACGACTTCATCATGGCTGCGCGCACTGACGAAGTGGCCAAGACCGCAGAAGGACGCAAGTAATGCACTTCGACGCCATCGGCCGGGTCCCCGGCGACCCGATTCTCGGTTTGATGGAGGCCTATGCGCAGGATGCCAATCCGCGCAAGTTCGACCTCGGCGTTGGCGTCTACAAGGACGCCCAGGGCCTGACGCCAATCCCCGAGGCGGTGAAAATCGCCGAGGCACGACTGGTCGAAAGCCAGGACACCAAGACCTACATCGGTGGCCACGGCAATCCGCTGTTCGGCAAGGTCATCAACGAACTGGTGCTCGGTAGCGACTCGGCATTGATCGCCGAACAACGCGCCGGCGCCACCCAGACCCCGGGCGGTACCGGTGCCTTGCGGCTGGCGGCCGACTTCATTGCGCAATGCCTGCCGGGTAAAGGCGTGTGGTTGAGCAACCCGACCTGGCCGATCCACGAAACCATTTTCGCCGCCGCCAAGGTCAAGGTCAGCCACTACCCGTACGTCGGCAGTGACAACCGCCTCGACGTCGAAGCGATGCTCGCCGTGCTCAAGGAAGTGCCGAAGGGCGACGTGGTGCTGCTGCATGCGTGCTGCCACAACCCGACCGGTTTCGACCTGAGCCATGACGACTGGAAGCGCGTGCTTGAAGTGGTGCGCAGCCGCGATTTGCTGCCGCTGATCGACTTTGCTTATCAGGGTTTTGGCGATGGTCTGGAGCAGGACGCGTGGTCGACCCGGTTGTTCGCGGCGCAGGTGCCAGAGCTGCTGATCACCAGTTCCTGCTCGAAGAACTTCGGCCTGTATCGAGACCGTACCGGTGCGCTGATCGTCTGCGCGACCAGCGCCGACAAGCTCATCGACATCCGCAGCCAACTGGCCAATATCGCCCGCAATCTCTGGTCGACGCCGCCGGATCACGGCGCGGCGGTGGTCGCGACCATCCTCGCCGATCCAGAGCTGAAAGCGCGCTGGGCCGATGAGGTGGAAGCGATGCGCTTGCGTATCGCGCAGTTGCGCAGCGGCTTGGTCGAGGCGCTGGAACCCCACGGTTTGCGCGAGCGTTTTGCCCACATCGGGGTGCAACGCGGGATGTTCTCCTACACCGGCCTGTCGCCGGAACAGGTGAAGAACCTGCGCGAGCAGCACAGCGTGTACATGGTCAGCTCCGGCCGCGCGAACGTCGCCGGCATCGACGCCACCCGCCTCGCATCGCTCGCCGACGCGATCGCTGACGCCTGCAAATAATCCCCCACCCGACTGATCGTTCCCACGCTCTGCGTGGGAATGCAGCCCGGGACGCTCCGCGTCCCAACAGCGGACGCAGAGCGTCCATTGAGGCATTCCCACGCAGAGCGTGGGAACGATCAGCAGACCCAGCGCTTGCCTCCCTGCGGCCATCTGTCGCATTAATTTGAATTAAAAGTCTGATTGTCATTTTTCCTGCTGTATCCTGCGCAGGCTTTGTAAAGCGCGGAGCACCTGATCTATCAACAGACTTAGCGAGGAGCGCAACCATGCACGAGATTCCCAATCTCCCCTTCCCAAGCCTGCACGTACCTGAGCAGACGACCCCGCAACACGCCGGTGCTGAAAAGCCCGAGCCGCAAGAAGCCGCTGACAGCCGCAAAGCCGACAGCGAAGAGTAAGACCCGCCGTACAGACCGTGTGGAAAGCGCTAACATGCGCTTTCCACACTGCCTGAAACCCGAGCTCGCCATGACCGATGAATTTTCCGAAAGCCAAGCTGCCGTGCTGATCGGCGCCACCGAGAAAATGATCGAGATCTGGAATCGCCTCTCACCCGAGAAACAGGCCGCCCTGCTCGAGCGTTTCGGCAGCGAAGAAAACGCCCTCGCCGCCCTCGTCACCACGCACCTGGTCGCTCCGGCGAAATCCTGAAAGCGCCACCCGGCAAATAGTTTTACTTTTCCCCGCCCCTGAACGGTTCACGCCGGTATCATGAGCAGCCTATCTAATCTGCTGCTCCCGTGGATCGTTACCCATGTCGTCTATATCCGAGCCCCAGCGTCCGCTGACGGTTACGCTGCAAGTAGTCTCCATCGTCCTTTTCACCTTCATCGGTTACCTGAACATCGGCATCCCGCTCGCCGTGCTGCCGGGCTATGTCCACAGTGACCTGGGTTTCGGTGCGGTGATCGCCGGGCTGGTGATCAGCGTGCAATACCTCGCCACCCTGCTCAGCCGCCCGTATGCCGGCAAGATCATCGACAACCAGGGCAGTAAACGCGCAGTGATGATTGGCCTCGCTGGCTGTGGCTTGAGCGGTGTGTTCATGCTGATTTCCGCGTGGACACCGAACCTGCCACTGCTGAGCCTGATCAGCCTGTTGATCGGCCGTCTGGTGCTGGGCAGTGCGGAAAGCCTGGTCGGCTCGGGCTCGATTGGCTGGGGCATTGGTCGGGTTGGCGCGGCGAATACGGCGAAAGTGATTTCCTGGAACGGCATCGCCAGTTACGGCGCCCTGGCGATCGGCGCGCCGTTCGGTGTCTGGCTGGTAAGCAGGCTGGGGCTGTGGAGCATGGGCGTGAGCATCATCCTTCTCGCCCTGCTCGGTCTGGCGCTGGCATGGCCGAAGACTGCGGCGCCAATTGTTGCCGGTGAACGTCTGCCGTTCATGCATGTGCTGGGCAAAGTCTTCCCCCACGGCTGCGGGCTCGCGCTGGGCTCGATCGGCTTCGGCACCATCGCCACTTTCATCACCCTGTATTACGCGACCCAGCACTGGGACAACGCCGTGCTATGCCTGAGCCTGTTCGGCGCCAGCTTCATCGGCGCGCGGCTGCTGTTCGGCAATCTGATCAACCGCCTCGGCGGCTTCCGCGTGGCGATTGCCTGTCTGTCGGTGGAAACGTTGGGACTGTTGCTGTTGTGGATTGCTCCGGATGCGCATTGGGCACTGGCCGGTGCGGCGCTGAGCGGTTTCGGCTTCTCGCTGGTGTTCCCGGCGCTGGGCGTGGAGGCGGTGAATCTGGTGCCGGCCTCGAGCCGTGGCGCCGCGGTCGGTGCCTATTCACTGTTCATTGATTTGTCGCTGGGGATCACCGGGCCGCTGGCCGGGGCGATCGCAGCAGGATTCGGTTTTGCTTCGATCTTCCTGTTCGCCGCATTTGCAGCGTTGAGCGGCCTTGGCTTGAGTGTCTATCTGTACAAGCACACGGCGAAGTATCGCGAGGCTTAAAAATCCACTTTGCCGCGCCCGGCCTTGATGCTGCCGCGCTTGGTTTTCGACTCCAGCCGACGCTTCTTCGAACCGAGGGTCGGCTTGGTCGGGCGGCGTTTCTTTTCCACTTTGGTGGCGCTGAGGATCAGCTCGACCAGCCGCTCCAGCGCATCGGCGCGGTTGGCTTCCTGGGTTCGGTATTGCTGCGCCTTGATGATCAGCACGCCGTCGCTGGTGATACGGCTGTCGCGCAGTGCCAGCAGGCGTTCCTTGTAGAACTCCGGCAACGACGAGTTGGGAATGTCGAAGCGCAAGTGCATGGCGCTGGAGACCTTGTTGACGTTCTGCCCTCCGGCGCCTTGCGCGCGGATGGCGGTCAATTCGATCTCGGCATCCGGCAGATGCACGTTGTTGGAAATCACCAGCATGGAAAAGCGTCCGTAATCAGAGGGTGCAGGATAACCTGATTCACTCAACCTCTGTGGGAGCGAGCCTGCTCGCGAAGGCGGTGTGTCAGTCGATGCAGATGTTTCTGATGGACCGCTTTCGCAAGCAGGCTCGCTCCCACAGGGTTCGGTGTGATGCCAGATTTTTCCATTTCAAAACAACAAACCCGGCACTTGGCCGGGTCTGCTGTTTTTGCTTGAGCGGTTACTTGGCGATCACGGGCAGCGCCTGCTGGGCACTGCGCTTGTTCTTGATCAGGTAGCAGACCCACATGAACACCACCCACACCGGAATCGCGTATACCGAGATCTGAATCCCCGGGATCAGCAGCATCACGCCGAGGATGAACACCACGAACGCCAGGCAGACGAAGTTGCCGTACGGGTACCACAGCGCCTTGAACAGCGGCGTCTGTTTGGTCTGGTTCATGTGCTGGCGGAACTTGAAGTGCGAGTAGCTGATCATCGCCCAGTTGATCACCAGCGTCGCAACCACCAGCGACATCAGCAGTTCCAGCGCGTGCTGCGGGATCAGGTAGTTGAGCAGCACGGCAACCAGCGTCACTGCCGCCGACGCCAGAATCGAACGCACCGGCACGCCGCGCTTGTCGATCTTCGCCAGACCTTTCGGCGCATCGCCCTGCTCGGCCATGCCCAGCAGCATGCGGCTGTTGCAGTAGGTGCCGCTGTTGTATACCGACAGCGCAGCGGTCAGCACGACGAAGTTGAGGATGTGCGCGGCGGTATTGCTGCCGAGCATCGAGAACACCTGCACGAACGGACTGCCGCTGTAGGAATCGCCGGACGCGTTGAGGGTTTCCAGCAGGCTGTCCCACGGGGTCAGCGACAGCAGGATCACCAGTGCGCCAATGTAGAAAATCAGGATGCGGTAGATCACCTGGTTGATCGCTTTCGGGATCACGGTTTTCGGCTTGTCCGCTTCAGCGGCGGTGAAACCGAGCATTTCCAGACCGCCGAAGGAGAACATGATGATCGCCATGGCCATCACCAGACCGCTCACCCCGTTGGGAAAGAAACCGCCGTGGGACCACAGGTTGGAGACCGAGGCTTGCGGGCCGCCATGGCCGCTGACCAACAGGTAGCTGCCCAGTGCGATCATGCCGACAATCGCCACAACCTTGATGATCGCAAACCAGAATTCGGCTTCACCGAAGACTTTGACGTTGGCCAGGTTGATCGCGTTGATCAGCACGAAGAATGCAGCAGCGGAGACCCAGGTCGGGATGTCCGGCGCCCAGTAATGGATGTACTTGCCTACCGCCGTCAGCTCGGACATGCCCACCAGAATGTACAGAATCCAGCAGTTCCAGCCCGAGAGGAAACCGGCGAAACCGCCCCAGTATTTGTGCGCGAAATGGCTGAAGGAGCCGGCCACCGGCTCTTCGACGATCATTTCGCCGAGCTGGCGCATGATCATGAAGGCGATGAAGCCGCAGATGGCGTAGCCGAGGATCATCGACGGCCCGGCGGATTTCAGGACCCCGGCAGAACCGAGGAACAATCCGGTACCGATCGCGCCACCGAGGGCGATCAGTTGAATATGGCGATTTTTCAGGCCGCGTTTCAGCTCGCCTGATTGCGAGGGTTGTCCACTCATGAAAAAGGTCTCACGCAAGGTTTGATGATGTTCAGTAGACGTTGCTGCAAGGTTGCGATTTCAGGCAGCCCCGATCAAACCCCAGCGCAGGCACCAGGAGTTCAGCTCATTTACAACGGTCATGCGTCACCTGTTTGTTTTTATCTGTGACGAAATCGAACCCGGCACGCTTGTGGCGCGGCGGAGTGAACAAGGCGGATAGCCTCGAGATTTTTGCGATTACGCAGAGGGTCACAGTTAAAACGCGGCGCATTGTACACCGCTAACCCCCTGCTGCCAGACCCGCCTGATCAGCGTGTCGGTTGCCGGGATTGCATGTGTCCGCCTCGACAGTCTCGAGCGGCTGCAAAATGTGAGTCAGGCCTTTGCAGGCCATCGACGGGGACGAGGAGAAAACCGTCCCACGGGGAGAAGTGGAAATCAGTCGCGGCGTACATTGCGCCTCCTTCTTGTTATTCGCCTGCACGACAGGCATGGGGCGCATAACACCCTGCCTGAAGGCTGGAAACAAGCGCGCCAGAGCCCTGCGTGGCGCACGCTGCGTCGGGTTACGGAAGCTTTTCCTTACAACGGATGGCGAGACGGGAAATCACCGGGTTGGCGGGCCAATATCGTCAGGTTTTCTTTACAACGCGTAACGAATATTTTCCGAATCAGAAATTTCTGTAGGACGTCTGCATATTGACGGTCGCAGCTTACTATCAATTTCACCAACCTAGTTTTTTGTTTTCAAATAAGAAAATTCATCCCGAAAAACAGAACAAAAAGTCTATTTAAAAATTAAATGGATAAATTTTTGCATTCACAAAAACGCTCAACTAGGTTCTTCACGTCTCACCGGCCACCTCGACCGGTCAGTCATAAACCGTGAAATTCTCTAGGAGATCGACCATGCAAGCACTGGAAAAAGACTTGGATACCGAACTGCAACTGGACGAATGGTTTGAAGCGCCAACCCATGAGGCCGCTGTGGAAATGATGCAAGCCGACGCGGTGGTTCCGTTCGGCACGGCGATGTGGCCTCTGTAAGACATCCCGGGCAGGCACGGTCCGGCCGGTCGTGCCTGCCGCTTCATTTCCCGGTCAGTCAGGGAGGATTCATGGACAAGCCCCGCGCCATCTCGCATTTCCTTTACTACCTCGAACATCACCCAGCCCTCGCCGGCCTCGACTCGGCGAAGGTCATGCTCGGCCATACCGCCGACTACGAAGCCCTGACCGGCGCCATTGCCGAACAGGCCGGCGAGCATCCGCGCTTCCAGTTCAGCGCCCGGCGCCTTGACCTGGAAAGCACCACAGCGCTGTCCGAGGCAATTGCCGATAGCGATCTGTACATTTTCTTCTACGACTCTTCCACCCTGCCCAACCCGCGCCCAGACGGCCCGGAGTTCGTCCGCGCGCTGCAAGCGGTGATGGCCGAGAACTGGAAGAAGTCGCTGCTGTTCAAGGATTACGGCGATTATTTCTACGACACTTTCAGCATCACCCCGCAACGCATCGCCGGGCTCAACAGTCACCTGATCCAGCGTATGTCCCAGGCGACCACGCTGAGTTTCAAGGACGACCACGGCTCATGGTTCGAAACGCCGATGAGCAGCATCAAGAAGTGGACCGACATCAATGGCGTCGGCAACTTCGACCTCGCCCCCGGCGAAATTGCCACCCACAGCGAAGCCATCAATGGCCATGTGAAATTCAAGGGCACCTTCCTCAGCACCATCCCCTTCGCGCGCAAGTACGGCGTGCTGGAATCGCCGCTGGAATTGTGGATCGAGAACTCGACCATCAGCCGCATCGCCACCGACGTGCCGGGGCTGGAACATGATTTCAACAAGTACCTGGATGCCAACCCGTCGAACCGGCGAATTGAGGAGTTGGGGATTGGCACAAACGAAGGCGTGAAGGATCTGTATGCGCGCAATGCCGGGTTCGAGGAGCGGCATTGTGGGCTGCATCTCGGACTGGGCGGTGGCGCCAAGGGCAGTCATCACCTGGACCTGATTTTTTCTGGCGGGGTGTTGGCGCTGGATGACAAGCCGGTGTTTGACGGGCGATTTGTGTTTTAGGCGACTGACACCTTCGCGAGCAGGCTCGCTCCCACAGGGGATTTATGTAAGCCGCAGATGATCGTTCCCACGCTCCGCGTGGGAATGCAGCCCGGGACGCTCCGCGTCCCTTCAAAAGCCGAACGCGGAGCGTCCGTTGATGCATTCCCACGCAGAGCGTGGGAACGATCGGTGTCAGCACAGACTTTCGCCCAGACAAAAAAAACGCCAACCCTGAGGTTGGCGTTTTTGCTTCAGCTTGTAGCTTGTAGCTTGTAGCTTGTAGCTTGTAGCTTGTAGCTTGTAGCTTG
>NZ_RCOD01000034.1:45021-58933 GCF_004307505.1 Pseudomonas sp. Sample_11 | reverse complement strand
AGCTTGTAGCTTGTAGCTTGTAGCTTGTAGCTTGTAGCTTGTAGCTTGTAGCTTGCAGCTAGTAACTCACAGCTGCCTTATTCCGGCTTTTTGCGACCGAACCCCGGGCGCTGACCGGAACCGGCCGGTGCGCCGCGACGCTTGCCCGAGGGCTTGTCGCCGTCGACCAGTTTGATCCCCGGACGCTTCGGCGCCGGTTTGGCCGGGCGCTTGTTGCTGGTGTCGGCTGGACGATCCGCCACTGGCGTACCGCGACCGGCCGGTGCACGACCTTCGCCACGCTCAGTACGGCCATTGGCCGGACGCGGTGCGCGCTCGCCGTCACGGGCGACTGGCTTGCGACCTGGACGCTCGCCTTCGATCTGCGGCTCACGGCTCGGGCGCGGTGCGGTCGGTGCGCCAGCGGCTGGACGCAGGGTACGCACGCGCTCGGTCTTGGCCATTGGCCGCGACGATTTGCGCTGCATGCGTTCGAGCTTGTCCTTGCTCTTGGCGTTCAGCTGCGGCATCGCCACTGGCGTCAGGCCGACTTCGGCGCTGAGCACGTCGACTTCGTACTGGCTCATTTCGCGCCAGCGGCCCATCGGCAGGTCGGAGTTGAGGAACACCGGACCGAAACGCACACGCTTCAGACGGCTGACCACCAGACCCTGCGATTCCCACAGACGACGCACTTCACGGTTGCGCCCTTCCATGACCACGCAGTGGTACCAGTGGTTGAAACCTTCACCGCCCGGCGCCTGTTGAATGTCGGTGAAACGCGCCGGGCCGTCTTCCAGCACCACGCCGGCCTTGAGGCGTTCGATCATCTCGTCGTCGACTTCACCGCGTACACGCACGGCGTACTCGCGGTCCATCTCGTAGGACGGGTGCATCAAGCGGTTGGCCAGCTCACCGTCAGTGGTGAACATCAGCAGACCGGTGGTGTTGATGTCGAGACGGCCGATGTTGATCCAGCGGCCTTCTTTCGGACGCGGCAGCTTGTCGAACACGGTCGGACGGCCTTCCGGGTCGTCACGGGTGCAGATTTCGCCGTCAGGCTTGTTGTACATGATCACGCGGCGCACCGATTCGGCGGCCTCTTCGCGCTTGATCACCTTGCCATCGATGGTAATGGCGTCGTGCATGTCGACGCGCAGGCCGAGGGTGGCGTCTTTGCCATTGACCTTGATCCGGCCCTGGCTGATCCAGGATTCCACGTCACGGCGCGAGCCGACGCCGATACGGGCGAGGACTTTCTGCAGCTTTTCGCCTGCTGGGCCGATTTCCTGGTCGTCTTTCTGATTGATGTCACTCATCTGGGCACCTCCCGGTGTGGTCTGTTCAGGCGGCGCCTGAAGTATTGAAAACTGGGTCCAGGCCGAAGGGATCGGCGAAGGGTCGCGAATCATACGCGGATGTGCGCCGTCGCGCATCAGAGACTAGCTGATCGATTGCCGGTTATTTCTTTTTCCGCCGACCGGCACCACCGAGTTTGATCAGGCGCAGCGCGGCTTCGGCCAGCACCGTGCGTTTGTCGTCCTTGTCGAGCTTCTTCCAGGCCTTGATCTCACGCTTGCTGCGACCGCAACCCAGGCAGATGTCGTCGGAGAATTTGCAGAGGCTGATGCAGGGGTCTTTGGTTGAGCTCATTGGGATACCTTTGGAAGATCAAAAGATCGCAGCCTTCGGCAGCTCCTACATTGGAATGCGTCCCCCTGTAGGAGCTGCCGAAGGCTGCGATCTTTTCGGCGCGGGTCAGTCTTCGAACTCGCGCCGTTCGGCTTCAATCGCCTCAGCCAGTGCGCGGGCTTCGGCTTCTTCTTCGCTGAGTTCCGGTTCCGGCTGTTCGAGGGCGGCGACAGCGGCCAGGAGCTTCTCGCGGGCCTCGGCGACGCCGAGAATATCTTCTTCCGGTTCGGCGTCAGGCGCCGCTTCAAGTTCAACTTCAGCTTCAACAACCGGCGCGGTGATCTCAGGCTCGGGCACCGGCGCTTCGCCATCCGCCGCATCGCGCAGCAAGTCGTCGAAATCGGTTTTGATGCCCTCTTCCATGCTGTCCAGCTCCAGCAGCAGGGAATGGAAACTGGTTTCTTCCTTCTCCTCCTCCGGCTCGGCGCTGGCGTCGGCCAGGTCCTGCAGACTCTGCGGCACCGGCACGTCATCGAAGTCGAGCACCGGTTCGGCTTCCATCTCGCGCAGTTCGGCCAGCGGCGGCAGGTCTTCGAGGTTTTTCAGGTTGAAGTGGTCGAGAAACGCCTTGGTCGTGGCGAACATCGCCGGTTTGCCCGGCACGTCGCGATAGCCGACGACGCGAATCCACTCACGTTCGAGCAAGGTTTTGACGATGTTGCTGTTGACCGCCACGCCACGCACGTCTTCGATCTCGCCACGGGTGATCGGCTGGCGATAGGCGATCAACGCGATGGTTTCCAGCAAGGCGCGGGAATAGCGCTGCGGGCGCTCTTCCCAGAGACGGCCGACCCACGGCGAGAACTTCTCGCGGATCTGCAAGCGATAGCCCGACGAGACTTCCTTGAGCTCGAAGGCACGGCCCTCGCAGGATTTGCCGAGCAGGGTCAGGGCTTTCTTGAAGACCGCCGGCTCCGGCCGCTCGCCTTCTTCAAACAGTTCATACAGGCGCTCAAGGGACTGCGGCTTTCCCGAGGCCAACAGAAAGGCTTCAAGCAGGGACGCCAGCTCGCGGGGTTCAGTCAGGTTCATACAGGGACTCGTTATTCGGCTCGGGCTCGCACGTGGATCGCGGCGAACGGCTCATTCTGCACCAGCTCGACCAAGGATTCCTTGACCAGTTCAAGGATCGCCATGAAGGTCACCACCACACCCAGGCGACCTTCTTCAGCGGTGAACAGCTCGACAAATGGCACAAAACCGCCGCCCTTGAGCCGTTCCAGCACATCACTCATGCGCTCGCGGGTGGACAGCGCTTCACGGCTGACCTGGTGGCTTTCGAACATGTCGCCACGGCGCAGGACTTCGGCCATGCACATCAGAATCTCTTCCAGCGCGACGTCGGGCAACAGCTTGCGCGCCCGCGCTTCCGGGGCATCGAGCTTGGGCACGATCACATCGCGGCCGACCCGACTCAGCCCATCGATACCTTCGGCAGCAGCCTTGAAGCGCTCGTATTCCTGCAAGCGGCGGATCAGTTCAGCGCGCGGGTCGTCTTCTTCATCTTCAACGGTTTCGGCGCGCGGCAGAAGCATGCGCGATTTGATCTCGGCGAGCATCGCCGCCATCACCAGATATTCGGCGGCCAGTTCCAGGCGCACCGATTGCATCAACTCGACATAGCCCATGTACTGGCGGGTGATTTCCGCCACCGGGATGTCGAGGATATTGATGTTCTGTTTGCGGATCAGGTACAGCAGCAGGTCGAGCGGACCTTCGAAGGCTTCAAGAAAGACTTCCAGCGCATCCGGCGGGATGTACAGGTCCAGCGGCATTTCCATGACCGCCTGGCCATAGACCATCGCGAACGGCAGTTCCTGCTGGGCGCCGGCCTGGGGATCGACCACGGTTTCCACTGCGGACATTCAGGCCTCGACCATGAACGGCGTCGGATCGCCGCAACCGACGCGGACCACTTCCGGGTCGTCGCCGGTCAGGTCAATCACCGTTGAGGCCTTGATGCCGCCAAAGCCGCCGTCGATGATCAGATCGACCTGATGCTCAAGCAACTGGCGCATTTCGTAAGGATCGCTGAGTGGGTCTTCGTCGCCGGGCATGATCAGCGTCACGCTCATCAGCGGCTCGCCGAGTTCGGCCAACAGCGCCAGCGCGATCGGATGGCTCGGCACGCGCAGGCCGATGGTGCGCTTCTTCGGATGCAGCAACAGGCGCGGCACTTCGCGGGTGGCGTTGAGAATAAAGGTGTAAGGCCCCGGCAGGTGCGCCTTGAGAATGCGGAAGGTGCCGGTGTCGATCTTGGCGTAATTGCCCAGTTGCGACAGGTCGCTGCAGATCAGCGCGAAGTTGTGCTTTTCATCGAGCTGACGCAGACGGCGCACACGCTCGATGGCGGTCTTGTCGCCGATCTGGCAACCAATGGCGTAGGACGAGTCCGTGGGATAAATCACCACCCCGCCCTTGCGGATGATCTCGACCGCCTGTTTGATCAGGCGCGCTTGCGGGTTTTCCGGATGTATCTGGAAAAATTGACTCACATTCTCTACCTGTTCAGACGGCGGCAATATCTGTGTCATGTTTGAACCGACACCACAGGGGTGGAAGGTCCTCGGGAACCGGCCGGTACTGGCCGATCTCGGACCAGCCGCCAGGGCCATGAAAGTCACTGCCGGCGCTGACCAGCAGACCGAACTCACGGGCAAGGATCGCCAGGCTGCCCACCTGTTCTGCGGGCTGATGGCCATTGACCACCTCGATAGCATGCCCGCCTGCTTGAATATAGTCGGCAATCAGCTTTCGGCGCTTGCTACGGGTGAAATCGTAGTGCCATGGATGCGCCAGGCTGACCCAGGCACCGGCGGCGCGCAGGGTGGCGACGGTGTCTTCCAGGGTCGGCCAGTGCAGCTTGACGTCGCCGAGCTTGCCGGCGCCGAGCCATTTGCGAAACGCCTCGGCGCGATCCTTTACATAACCTTCACGCACCATCCAGTCGGCGAAATGCGGCCGGGCCGGCGCGTTGCCGCTGTCGCCCAGCTCCTGCTGGATCTGCCGGGCGCCGTCGAGGGCACCGGGCATGCCCTTGAGGGCGAGCTTGCGGCTTATTTCTTCCGACCGCAGCCAGCGGCCATCGTGCAATTTGGCGATTGCTTCGACCAACGGCGCGGCGTTGACGTCGAAGCCGTAACCCAGCACGTGAATAGTCGCCCCGCCCCAGGTGCAGGACAATTCGACGCCGTTGACCAGTTGCATGCCCAACTCGGTGGCAGCAGTACGCGCCTCGGCGAGCCCCTCAAGGGTGTCGTGGTCGGTCAACGCCAGGACTCGCACGCCGTTTTCGAACGCTCGCGCAACCAGAACCGCAGGCGCCAGGGCGCCGTCGGAGGCCGTGCTGTGGCAGTGCAAATCAACATTCACGGGGAGTTGTAACCTCAAATCAGCTGGCGCTATCGCGCGCCCATATGTTTGTTATTATGCCGCCACATCCAGCTTCTGGCTCTCACTGTGAAACAATTCATCGATTTCATCCCGCTTCTGCTGTTCTTCATCGTTTACAAACTTGATCCACGGGTCGTCGACATTGCCGGCCAGCAAGTGACCGTAGGCGGTATCTACAGCGCCACGGCGATGCTGATCATCAGCTCCCTGGTGGTGTACGGCGCGCTGTTCATCAAGCAGCGCAAGCTGGAAAAGAGCCAATGGCTGACGTTGATCGCCTGCCTGGTATTCGGCAGCCTGACGCTGGCCTTCCACAGCGAAACCTTCCTGAAATGGAAAGCGCCGGTGGTCAACTGGTTGTTCGCTGCGGCGTTCATCGGTAGCCATTTCATCGGCGATCGCCTGCTGATCAAACGCATCATGGGCCACGCGCTGACCTTGCCAGACCCGGTCTGGACGCGCCTGAACATCGCCTGGATCGCGTTCTTCCTGTTCTGCGGCGCAGCCAACCTGTTCGTCGCCTTCACCTTCCAGAGCATCTGGGTCGACTTCAAGGTGTTCGGCAGCCTGGGCATGACCGTGCTGTTCCTGGTCGCACAGGGCGTTTACCTGTCGCGCCATCTGCATGACACCGATACCACAACGCCAAAAACCGAGGACTGACATGCTCTACGCCATCATTGCCACCGACGTTGCCAACTCGCTGGAAGCTCGCCTGGCCGCACGCCCCGCTCATCTGGAACGCCTGCAAGCGCTCAAGGGCGAAGGCCGCATCGTGCTGGCCGGCCCGCACCCGGCCGTCGACAGCAATGATCCGGGCGCAGCGGGTTTCACCGGCAGCCTGATCGTCGCCGAGTTCGACTCCCTCAGCGCCGCACAGGCCTGGGCCGATGCCGACCCGTACATTGCCGCCGGCGTCTACGCCAACGTGATCGTCAAGCCGTTCAAGCAAGTCCTGCCTTAAGTCCTGCCACGCGATGAACCTTCTCGGTTCATCGCGCTCTCAATCGCTCATTATTCTCGTTTGCCTGCCGACAACCTGCCCAATATCCATTTGGAAACAGGTGTCGCGATGCGCAAGGGTCCGTTGTGTCTGATGTTGCTCACGTTGTCGATCATGGCCCCCGCCCATGGTGAGGAAACCACCGAAGGCGGCAGCTCGACGCCATTGTCATTGAGCGCCGGCAGCCAGATCACCGAGCTGCAACAGCGGCTCAAGGCCAGTGAGCAGCAGCGCGAAGAACTGAACAAACAACTGCAAAATGCCGACAACACTCGCGAAAGCGCCCAGCTCGCCCGACTGCGCCAGGAGAACCAGCGTCTGAAGCTGCAACTCAAGGAAGCCCAGGCCAGCCCGCTGCCGCGTTTGCTGACCGATCAACAGCAGTGGTTCGTCACTGGCGCCGGGGTAGCGCTATTGGCGCTGCTCTGCGGTATCTTTGCCAGTGGTGCAAGCCGAAAACGTCGGCAATGGCTAAATTGAGTGAGTCATGAGCGAGCTGTTACTGATTGATGATGACCAGGAGTTGTGCGAACTCCTGAGTAGCTGGTTGAGCCAGGAAGGCTTCCAGGTGCGCGCCTGCCACGACGGCCAGAGCGCCCGCAAGGCGTTGGCCGAAACCGCCCCGGCGGCGGTGGTGCTGGACGTGATGCTGCCCGACGGCAGCGGTCTGGAACTGCTCAAGCAATTGCGCAACGACCACGCCGACCTGCCGGTGCTGATGCTGTCAGCGCGTGGCGAACCGCTGGACCGCATCCTCGGCCTCGAACTGGGCGCCGACGATTACCTGGCCAAACCCTGCGACCCCCGCGAACTGACCGCGCGCCTGCGCGCCGTGTTGCGGCGCAGCCATCCCGCCGCTGTGTCAACGCAACTTGAGCTGGGCGACCTGAGTTTCAGCCCAGTGCGCGGCGTAGTCAGCATCGACGAAAAAGAACTGACCCTGACCGTCTCCGAAAGCCGCCTGCTCGAAGCCCTGCTCAAACAGCCGGGCGAGCCGCTGGACAAACAGGAACTGGCGCAACTGGCCCTCGGCCGCAAGCTGACCCTGTACGACCGCAGCCTCGACATGCACGTCAGCAACCTGCGCAAAAAAATCGGCCCCCACCCCGACGGCCGCCCACGCATCGTTGCGCTGCGTAGCCGTGGTTACTACTACAGCCTGTAAAACCATCTTGTTCCGTGTACGAGCTGCCCAAGGCGGCGATCTTCAGGCTGCAGGACGCAGAGCGTCCTCGGCTGCATTCCCACGCAGAGCGTGGGAACGATCAGATCGCAGCCTTCAGCACCTCCTGCACTGGATATGTGTAAGGCCGGGCACGAAACGTCTTTACCGAAGCTTTACGCTGCGCTGACCGCCGCTGACCTTGATCTGCGTAATCTGAACTCATCCGGAACGTACCGGGAACGAGACAAGGAGATACACCATGCGCAAGACTCTTATCGCTCTGATGTTCGCTGCCGCTCTGCCAACCGTGGCCATGGCCATGCCGCAGGATGGCGGTCCGCTGGGTGGTCCGCTGGATGGCCCGCGCCACGGCGGTCAGATGCACGGCGGCATGCACGGCAAAGGCCCGTACAGCCAGCTCGATCTGACCCGCGAACAGCGCGAGCAGATTCGCAAGATCATGGGCGAGCAGATGCACGAGCGTAAGCAGGTGGTCGACAAGTACCTGGAGAAACTCTCGCCGGCCGACCAGAAAGCCATGAAGGACGAGATCGCGGCCAACCACAAGAAAGCCGAGTCCGATGTCCGTGCACTGCTAAAGCCCGAGCAACAGAAGCAATTCGACGAGATCCAGAAGAAACGCGCCGAACGCCGCGCCGAATGGGCCGAGTTCAAGGCCTGGAAAGCGCAGCAGGCACAAAAGGCGCAATAATGGCTTGACCCTGGGCCCGACGACTTACCTCGTCGGGCCTGTTCCATTCAAATCGAATGTGGGAGCGAGCCTGCTCGCGAAGGCGGTGTGTCAGCCAGCGAAGGTTTGACTGACACTACGTCTTCGCGAGCAGGCTCGCTCCCACATTTGAACGGTGTAATTTTCGAGGAGTTTCTGTGCGTTCACTGTTCTGGCGGATTCTTGCGAGCTTCTGGCTGGCCATCGCTCTGGTAGCCGGGCTGTCGATTCTGCTCGGGCACATGCTCAATCAGGACGCGTGGATTCTCAGCCGCCATCCCGGCCTCAACACGCTGGCGGCGGAATGGACGCAGACTTACGAAACCCAGGGCGAAGAAGCCGCGCAGGACATTCTCGAACAACGCAAACGTCAGTATCACATCGACGTTCAAGTGCTCAACGAAACCGGCGATCCGGTGGTGCGTGGCACTTTCCCGCGCCGCGCCGCAGCATTCGAAGCGCGCCAGAACAACGATGACCGCCGCTTGCCGTGGCGGCGTCTGACCGACGAAATCACCAGCGAAAAAACCGGTGATACCTACCTGTTCATCTACCGCATCCCGCACCCCGAACTCGACGCCTGGCACCGCGAAAGCCTGCTCTGGCCGCTGAGTGCGCTGGGCATCGCGCTGGTGGTGCTGACCCTGTTCAGTTTGCTCGTGACTTTCTCCATCACCCGCCCACTGAGTCGCTTGCGCGGCGCGGTGCATGATCTGGGGCAGACCACATATCAGCAGAACAGTCTGGCGAAACTGGCCAACCGCCGGGACGAATTCGGCGTGCTGGCCACCGATTTCAACCGCATGGGCGCGCGCCTGCAAAGCCTGATCGGCAGTCAGCGCCAGCTACTGCGCGATGTCTCCCATGAACTGCGCTCACCACTGGCGCGCCTGCGCATCGCGTTGGCTTTGGCCGAGCGTGCCAACCCTGAAGAGCGCGAAAAACTGTGGCCACGCCTGACCCGCGAATGCGACCGGCTGGAGGCGTTGATCAGTGAAATTCTGGTGCTGGCGCGAGTCGATGCCGACAACGCCAGCGCTGAAGAAGTGGACCTGAATGCGTTGCTCGCCACGCTGCAAAAGGATGCGCATCTCAGCTCCCCCGAGCAGCCCGTGCGCCTGCAAGCCGAGCCGCAGTTGAATCTCAAAGGCTGGCCGACGATGATCGAACGCGCGGTAGATAATCTGCTGCGCAACGCCCAGCGCTTCAACCCGAGCGATCAGCCGATCGAATTGCACGCTGCGCGGCAGGCTGA
Organism: Pseudomonas sp. Sample_11; assembly: GCF_004307505.1. Taxonomy (NCBI): domain Bacteria; kingdom Pseudomonadati; phylum Pseudomonadota; class Gammaproteobacteria; order Pseudomonadales; family Pseudomonadaceae; genus Pseudomonas; species Pseudomonas sp. Sample_11. The sequence continues at coordinate 49,716 of NZ_RCOD01000034.1, read as the reverse complement.
GCGGATTGTCATCAGCGTGCGCGACCACGGGCCGGGGGTGCAGACCGAACATCTGAGTCAGTTGGGCGAGCCGTTCTATCGGGCGCCGGGGCAGACCGCTGCCGGGCATGGCCTGGGGCTGGCGATTGCCAAACGCGCGGCAGAACGGCATGGCGGCACGCTGACGCTGGCCAATCATCCGCAGGGCGGCTTTGTGGCGAGTCTGGAATTGCCGTTGGTACCGGGAGTCGTGGTCCAGCCCTGAAAAAGCCCCTCACCCCAACCCTCTCCCGGAGGGAGAGGGGGCCGACCGAGTTGTCTGCCGTTGTGCATCGACCTGAAAGACCGAGTCGATTATGGACTCGCAGAAACAACACGTCCGGTATCCCGACTCTGGATTCAGCGAAGGTCGCTCAGGTCGGTGTAACTCCAAAGCATCCCCCAATCAGTCCCCTCTCCCTCTGGGAGAGGGTTAGGGTGAGGGGCTTTTGATCTTCAGGCTTTACCGGGCCAGGCGCTGACGAACTCAGCCAGATCAACCTTCTCCGCCACGCGCGGCTCTTTCTGCGGCGTGCCGAGATAGAGAAACGCGATCACCTCCTCGCCTTCCACCAGCCCCAAGCCTTCGGCCACATGCTTTGAGTACGCCAGATCCCCGGTGCGCCACACTGCGCCAATCCCCTGCGCATACGCCGCCAGCAGAATCCCGTGAGCCGCACAGCCGGCCGTGAGCAGTTGCTCGGCCTTCGGGTATTTCACGTGTTCCTGCAATTTCGCGATGACCACAACCACCAGCGGCGCGCGCAGTGGGCCGTTGCGGGCCTTGTCGATCATCGCTTCGCTGACTTCGCCGCTCTGCTGGCGGGCCGCCTCGGCCAGCAACTCGCCCATTTGCTCACGCGCTGCGCCTTCGACGGTCAAAAAGCGGTACGGCTGCAAGTGCCCGTGATCCGGGGCACGCAGGGCCGCGCCGAACAGGGCTTCGCGCTGCTCGGCAGTGGGGGCCGGTTCGACCAGTCGGGGAACGGAAACACGGTTGAGCAACGCGTCGAGAGCCTGCATCGGCCACCTCCTTTGAAAAATGTGCGGCTATTCTAGCTTCATCTGCGCAGCGCCTGCCGGTTTACATGCCTTGCCCCACAGGTAGAATGGCGCCCTTCTCCCACCAGCCCGAGCGGATTTCATGGCGTTGCCGACCTTACGGATCATTGGTTTTATCATCGGCATCTTCCTGATCACCCTGGCTGTGGCCATGGTCGTGCCGATGGCCACGCTGGTGATTTTCGAGCGCACCAGCGACCTGCCATCGTTCCTCTGGGCGAGCATGATCACCTTTGTCGCCGGCCTCGCTCTGGTGATACCCGGCAGACCGGAACACATTCACCTGCGCCCGCGCGACATGTACCTGCTGACGGTCAGCAGCTGGCTGGTGGTGTGCATTTTCGCCGCGCTGCCGTTTCTGCTGACCCAGCACATCAGCTACACCGACTCGTTCTTCGAAAGCATGTCCGGCATCACCGCCACCGGCTCCACCGTGCTCAACGGCCTGGACAACATGTCACCGGGGATTCTGATGTGGCGGTCGCTGCTGCACTGGATCGGCGGCATCGGCTTCATCGGCATGGCGGTGGCGATTCTGCCGCTGCTGCGCATCGGTGGCATGCGTCTGTTCCAGACCGAATCCTCGGACCGCTCGGAGAAGGTCATGCCGCGTTCGCACATGGTGGCGCGACTGATCGTGGCGGCCTACGTCGGCATCACCATTCTCGGCAGCCTGGCGTTCTGGTGGGCCGGGATGAGCCCGTTCGATGCGATCAACCACGCGATGTCGGCGATTTCCACCGGTGGCTTCTCGACCTCCGACCAGTCGCTGGCCAAGTGGACGCAACCGGCAGTTCATTGGGTGGCGATTGTCATCATGATCCTCGGCAGCCTGCCGTTCACCCTCTACGTGGCGACGCTGCGCGGCAACCGCCGTGCGTTGATCAGGGATCAACAGGTGCAGGGTTTGCTGGCGATGTTGCTGGTGACCTGGCTGGTGCTCGGCACCTGGTACTGGTGGACCACCAAGCTGCATTGGCTGGAAGCGCTGCGGCATGTGGCGCTGAACGTGACCTCGGTGGTCACTACCACCGGCTTCGCCCTCGGGGACTACAGCCTGTGGGGCAACTTCTCGCTGATGCTGTTTTTCTATCTGGGCTTTGTCGGCGGTTGCTCAGGTTCGACGGCGGGCGGCATCAAGATTTTCCGTTTCCAGGTCGCCTACATCCTGCTCAAGGCCAACCTCAATCAGCTGATCCACCCGCGCGCGGTGATCAAGCAGAAGTACAACGGTCACCGCCTCGACGAAGAAATTGTCCGTTCGATCCTGACCTTCTCGTTCTTCTTCGCCATCACCATCTGCGTGATCGCCCTGCTGCTGTCGCTGCTCGGGGTCGACTGGATGACCGCGCTGACCGGCGCCGCCAGCACCGTGTCCGGCGTCGGCCCGGGTCTGGGCGAAACCATCGGCCCGGCCGGCAACTTCGCCACCCTGCCGGATGCGGCGAAGTGGATTCTGTCGTTCGGCATGCTGCTCGGCCGATTGGAGATCATTACGGTATTTGTGCTGTGTATTCCGGCGTTCTGGCGTCATTGACCGCGTCCGGCACCTGCGTCAGGCGCAAGCGGTACTCGCCGGGCGTGGTGTCGAACCAGCGGCGAAAAGCGCGGAAGAAGTTGCTCGGGTCGGCAAAGCCCAGCAGGTAGGCGATTTCCAGCAAGGTCATGCTCGGTTGCGCCAGATACTGCTCTGCGAGTTCACGCCGGGTGTCGTCGAGCAATTGCTGGAAACTGGTGCCCTCCTCCTGCAAGCGCCGCTGCAAAGTGCGCTGCGACAGGTGCAACGTCTGCGCCACGGTGTCGCGCTTGGGCTCGCCCTGGGGCAACAAACGACACAACACCTGACGTGCCCGGTGCGTCACGCGACTTTCGGAAAACCGCGCCAGATATTCCCCGGCAAAGCGATCATGCAACAGCGCCATGGCTTCATTGGCGGTCGGCAGCGGCGCCTCCATATCGGCACGTTCGAAGATCAACGCATCGTAAGGCGCGTTGAACACCAGCGGTGCGTGAAAGGCTTCTTTATAGGGTTGCAGGTTTGTCGGCTGATCGCCCTGAACCAACACTTTGACCGGGTGCAGCGGGCGCCCGGTCAGCCAGCCGCACAGCGCCAACGCGCAGGCCAGTGACGCTTCGGCGCTCTGCCGGGTCGGCGGCAGGTGATCGCCGTGCACGGTGAGAATCAGCGCATAACCTTCATCGAGCAAGCGAAAGCTCAAGTCGGCGCTTTCGGCAATGATGCGTTGATAGCGCACCAGACGCTGGAAACCTTCAGCCAGGGTATTGCTCGACATCAGCGCGTAGCCGGCGACATGAAACGAGGCCGGGCGCACCACTTTGCCCATGTTCAGGCCGATCGCCGGGTTGCCGGACACCTCGACCGCGCGCTGCCAGAGCCGGGTCATGGAATCCTGCGGGAACCGCGCATCCGGATCTTCCAGGGCAGTGAAATCCAGCCCCAGTTGCTTGAACAGAACCCGGCAATCCAGGCCGTCCATCTCCAGTGCTTTGACAATCCCCATCGCCCAGCTTGCAGAAGTCGTTCGCTCGCTCATGGTTGTTATTCTTTTACATGACGGGCTGCAGATAACCGCCCTATTTGCGAAGGATACTAAAGTGGCGCCGATTGTCACTGGCCCACGCCAATGATCACTCTAGACTCAAATAAGCTCCCCGCCGAACAACTTGTTGCCAGAACAATCACCACAGAGAGCGCGGTCGTGGAAAACATCAAGCAGTTCAACAGCTTCGCCGAGTTCTATCCGTATTACCTCGCCGAACACAGCAACAGCACCTGCCGTCGTCTGCATTTCATCGGCACTTCTCTGGTCATCTTCATCCTCGCCCTGAGCATCGCCAAAGGCGCCTGGCTGCTGTTGCTGGCATTGCCTGTGGCCGGTTACAGCTTCGCCTGGATCGGCCATTTCTTTTTCGAGAAAAACCGCCCGGCGACGTTTCAGCATCCGCTGTACAGCCTGCTCGGCGATTTCGTCATGTACCGCGACATGATTCTCGGTCGCGTGGCGTTCTGAATGAGGATCTGCCAATGAATGCCCATGCTCGCTTCACCCATATGAAGGACGGCACCGAGGAAGACTGGGCGATTATCGCCGCCGATTTCAGTGCCTATGCCAGACAGCTGCCGTCGAGGATCCTCGCGCATCTGAAGCTGCTTGAGGGCGACTTCGGCGGTTTCCCGGTGGATCGCCTGACCCACTCGTTGCAAACCGCGACCCGCGCCTTTCGTGACGGGCGTGACGAGGAATACGTGGTCTGCGCACTGTTGCACGACATTGGCGACACCCTCGGCTCCTACAACCATCCGGACATCGCCGCAGCGATTCTCAAGCCGTTCGTGAGTGCGGAAAATCTGTGGATGGTGGAGAAGCACGGGATCTTTCAGGGCTATTACTTCTTTCATCACCTGGGCATGGACCGGCACTTGCGCGAGCAATTCAAGGATCATCCGCAGTTCCAGGCCACTGCCGAATTTTGCGCCAAGTACGACGCGGCGGCGTTTGATCCGGCATATGACACGCTGCCGCTGAGTTTCTTCGAGCCGATGATGGAAAGGCTGTTTGCGCAGCCGAAGAACTCGATTTACAAGGCTGCGAT
>NZ_RCOD01000034.1:0-44921 GCF_004307505.1 Pseudomonas sp. Sample_11 | reverse complement strand
AAGGCTGCGATCTTTTGCTTTTAAGCGATCTCGGCAACCTTGGCAGCCCTGAGCTCCGCCTCCCGCGCCTGGGCATCCGCCAATCGATACAACTCGATCGTGCCGTCCCAATGCTCGATCAGCGCTGTGCACGATTCGACCCAGTCGCCGCAATTGAGGTAGTCCACCTCCCCCACCTTGCGAATCTCGGCATGGTGAATATGCCCGCAAACCACGCCATGCAGTTCGCGCTTCACACACTCGTGGGCGATGGCTTCTTCAAAGTCGCTGATGAAACTCACCGCTGTCTTGACCTTGTGTTTCAAATACGCCGACAGCGACCAGTAGCCGTAGCCATAGCGGGCACGCCAGTGATTGAGCCAGCGGTTGAGGGTCAGGGTGAATTCGTAGGCCGAGTCGCCGAGAAACGCCAGCCAGCGGTGATAGCGAGTGATCACGTCGAACTGATCGCCGTGGATCACCAGCAAATGCCGGCCGTCCGCAGTAACGTGCACCGCCTCATCGACCAACTGGATATTGCCCAGAATCAGTTTCGAATAGCGCCGCAGGAATTCGTCGTGGTTGCCGGTGACGTAAATCACCTCGGTGCCGCGCTTGCTCATGGTCAGCAGGCGGCGGATGACGTTGGTGTGGGCTTGCGGCCAGTACATGCCGCTGCGCAGTTTCCAGCCATCGATGATGTCACCTACCAGATAGACCTTGTCGGCGTGGTAGCCCTTGAGAAATTGCGACAAGTGCTCGGCCTGGCAATCCCGCGTGCCCAGGTGCACATCGGAGATCCACAGGGTTCGCACCCGTTGTTTGCGACTGGGTCGGGCGAGCTCGGCGCTGGTCATGGGCAACCCTCTGCGATGTTTTCGCCAGCTTGCGCGCGCCCGGTTAATCGACCGTGACAGACTTGAGTCAGTCGTGTGACAACGCATCCGGCGTACGGCGGTGTAGACTGACGGCCACTTCGGAGACAACCTGCCATGCGACCGATCCTCACCCTGCGCCAGTACACCCGCGACCTGATTGTGCACAGCCACGAGCACGCGCAGTTGGTGTTCGGGCTGTCCGGTGCGCTGGATTTCGAGGTCGAGGGCTGTGGCAGCCAAGTGCGTCAGCAGAGTGTTGTGGTGGTTCCGTCCGGCGCTCATCATGCCTGCGACAGTCCCCAAGGCAGCAGCTGCCTGGTGCTCGACATCCCTGAAGGGCAATGGGTGCAGGACTCGCTGGGCGCGCATGCCGAGGCCAGTCGCCGCTTGCTCGATCATCCGGGGCGGCTGTCGCTGGACTCGGGGCAGAGCCAATTGGTCAACTGGCTGGCGAACAGTCCGGTCAGCGATCCGTTGATCGCGCAGCAAGGCGCGGTGTTGCTGCTGGCCAGTCTCAATCACGCGCAACCTGCCGAACTCGGCGCGCGTCGCCTGCCCTACGCCGCGCTGGATGCGCACATCGAGCATTACGCAGCCTATCCGCTGCAAGTCGCTGACCTGGCGCGCGTGGCCGGGTTATCCAGTGCGCGCCTGCACGCACGGTTCATGGCCGAATGCGGACAGACGCCGATGGATTACATCCGCAGTCGACGCCTGCATCTCGCGGTGCAACTGCTGCGCGACACTGCATTGCCGATTGGTGAAGTAGCCAGTCGCGTCGGGTACAGCTCGCAAAGTGCGTTCTCGGCCGCAGTCCTACGTGAATTCGGCTCATCGCCCGGACATCTTCGGCGCGATTCCTGCGACAAAAGACGATAGCCTGCCGACAGACTTGCAGGCCGAGACGCGGTTCAATGGCCCCATGAAGTTGAACCTGAAAAAAGGAATGCAATGACTCCGCGTACCGCCCTCGGCGCTCTGCATATTGGCGCTTTGATGTTTGGCCTGACCGGTGTGTTCGGCAAACTCGCTGCCGCCTCCCCTGCTGTGATCGTCTTTGGACGTGCGGCTTTTGCCGTGCTCGCCCTGGCATTTTTCGCCCGTTTCGCCAGCCAGCATGGTTGGCAGAAACTTCAGGCCGTGGACTGGCGGCGCCTCGCCCTCAGCGGCGTGTTGCTTGCCGGGCACTGGGTGAGTTTTTTCGTATCGGTGAAGATCGCCGGGGTGGCCATCGCCACCTTGGGCTTTGCCAGTTTCCCGGCGTTTACGGTGATTCTCGAAGGACTGATTTTCCGCGAACGCATCCGTGCCAATGAAATCGTCCTGGTGGTATTGGTCAGCATCGGTCTGGTGCTGGTGACGCCCGCATTCGATCTGGGCAGCGGCGCGACCGTCGGCTTGCTATGGGCCGTACTGTCCGGCCTGCTGTTTTCCCTGCTGTCGCTGACCAACCGCGCCAGTTCCGGACGCATCCCGGCGGTGCAGGCGGCGTTGTGCCAGAACGTCGTCGTGGCGTTGTGTCTGTTGCCGGTCGCGGCGCCGCAGTTGAGTCAGGTCCGAGCGCTGGACTGGTTGTGGATCGCCCTGCTCGGAGTGTTCTGCACGGGCGTGGCGCACAGCCTGTTCGTCGCCAGTCTGGCGGTGATAAAAGCGCGCACGGCGGCAGTGGTGTTCGCCATGGAGCCGGTCTACGGCATCACCATCGCCTGGCTGCTGTTCAGCGAAACCCCGACCCTGCGCATGCTCATCGGTGGCGCGTTGATCATCGTCGCGATTGTGGTGTCGGCGCGGATGTCAGGCTCGGCCGACAAGAAAACCGTCGCCGCCGAGGCCGCCTCTCACTGAGTGCGGTCGTTGTGGCCGAGGTCGCGGTCAGGATCGATCTGATCGCGCACTCGCTGTTTCAATACCTTGGCTTCGGGAAAACCACCGTCGGCCTTGCGCTCCCAGATCTGCACACCCGCACAAGTGATGTGAAACACCCCGCCGGTGCCCGGCACCAATGACACTTTGCCCAGGTCGTCAGCGAAGGTGCTGAGCAGCTCCTGGGCCAGCCACGCCGCGCGCAGCAGCCACTGGCATTGGGTGCAATAAGTGATGACAACTTCGGCTTTGGCGACGGTCATGATCGCTGAAACTCCTGAGACAGAGGGCGCCGCTATAATAGCCGGCTTTACCGTTTGCCCCGAGACTCACAATGCGCCGTTTGCTGCTCTGCCTGCTGCTTGGTTTCCTTCCCCTGCTGGTTCTCGCCAGTGAGGCGCCACGACCGAAAGTCGGCCTGGTGCTGTCCGGCGGCGCTGCGCGCGGGCTGGCGCACATCGGCGTGCTCAAGGCGCTGGAAGAACAAGGCATCAGGATCGACGCGATTGCCGGCACCAGCATGGGCGCGGTAGTCGGCGGCCTGTACGCCTCGGGCTACAAGGTCGACGAACTGGAAAAGCTCGCCCTGAGCATCGACTGGCAAGCGGCGCTGTCCGACGCGCCGCCGCGTGAGGACGTGCCATTTCGCCGCAAACAGGACGACCGCGACTTTCTGGTGAAGCAGAAACTCAGCTTCCGCGACGACGGCAGCCTCGGCCTGCCATTGGGGGTGATTCAGGGCCAGAACCTCGCACTGTTGCTGGAAAGCCTGTTGGCGCACACCAGCGACACCCGCGACTTCGACAAACTACCGATCCCGTTTCGCGCCGTGACCACCGACATCGCCAATGGCGAGAAAGTGGTGTTTCGCAAAGGCCACCTGCCGCAGGTGATCCGCGCGAGCATGTCGATCCCGGCGGTATTCGCCCCGGTCGAGCTTGATGGCCGGTTGTTGGTGGACGGCGGCATGACCGACAACATCCCGCTGGATGTCGCGCGGGAAATGGGCGTCGACATTGCCATCGTCGTCGATATCGGCACACCGCTGCGCAACCGCAAGCAGTTGACTACCGTGGTGGACGTGCTCAATCAGTCGATCACCTTGATGACCCGGCGCAACTCCGAAGAACAACTGGCGACTCTGCATGCCAATGACGTGTTGATCCAGCCTGCGCTGGCCGCGTTCGGCGTGACCGATTTCGGCAAGGCTCAGGAGATGATCGACGCCGGTTACCGCGCCACGCGGATCCTCGATGCGCGGCTGGCGCAACTCAAGCCGACGGAAACCCAGGACGCGGAACTGAACGCCGCCCGCCAGCCGGGGCAGCGCACGCCGATCATTACCGCGATCCGCGTCGAAAATGACTCGAAAGTTGACGATGACGTAATTCGCTATTACATCCGCCAACCGATCGGCGCGCCGCTGGACCTGGGCCGCCTGCATTCGGACATGGGCACGCTGTACGGCCTCGATTACTTCGATCAAGTGCGTTACCGCGTCGTGCACAAACGCCAGGATCACACACTGGTCATCAGCGCCAGCGGCAAGCGCAGCGGTACCGATTATTTGCGGGTCGGCCTCAATCTGTCGGACGACATGCGCGGCGACAGTGCTTTCAACCTCGGCGCCAGTTACCGCGTCAACGGCATCAACCGCCTCGGCGCGGAATGGCTGACCCGCGCGCAGATCGGCGACAAGCAGGAGCTGTACAGCGAGTTCTATCAGCCGCTGGACGTCGGCTCGCGTTACTTCGTCGCACCCTACGGGTCGTTCGAGGCGCAGAACGTTGACTCGGTGCTGGATAACGATCCAATCGCCCAGTATCGCGTCGAGCGTTACGGTTTCGGCCTCAACCTCGGCCGGCAGATCGGCAACAACGGTGAAGTGCGACTCGGCGTCGGCCAGGCGTGGGGCAAGGCTGACGTGCGCATCGGTGATCAGGATCTGCCGAGCGAGAGTTTCAATGAGGGCTTCTATACCTTGAAGTATTCCTACGACTCGCTGGACAACGTGTACTTTCCGCACGAAGGCAAGGACGTCAGCCTGACGTTCGCTCAGTTCGAACCGGGTCTGGGTTCGGACAATCGCTATCGCCAATGGGAACTGAATTTCGACAAGGCCATGAGCCATGGGCCCGACACGCTGATTCTCGGCGGGCGCTACGGTCGGACGCTGGACGATGCCAATGTGGTGACCTCAAGCTTCCTGCTCGGCGGCGCGCGGCAGTTGTCGGGGTTCCGTGAGGATGCGCTGTCCGGGCAGAACGTCAGCCTGATGCGCGCGGTGTACTACCGCCGCCTGACGCCGCGCTCGTACCTGCCGCTGGACTTCCCGCTGTACGCCGGGGCCTCGCTGGAACGCGGTCGGGCGTGGAACAACGACAATGAATTCGACAGCGGCTACATCAATGCCGCGAGTGTGTTTATCGGCTTCGACACGCCACTGGGGCCGTTGAACTTCACGTATGGGTTGAATGATGCGGATGAGCAGGCGGTTTATCTGAATCTGGGGCAGACGTTCTGACGCCTTCGCGAGCAGGCTCGCTCCCACAGGGAAAGCACACTCCATTGTGGGAGCGAGCCTGCTCGCGAAAGCGGTCTCGGATGAACACGAAATCCGTTGGCGCTCAGCGAATCCCCGCCAACAAAGTCCTCGCGGTTTGCTTCAACGGCTCATCCCCTTCCCTGAGCAATTCATTGAGCAAGGCGATCGCACTGTCGATGTCGCCGTCGTCGATGCAGGTTTGCGCCTGTTCGAGTTTGCCGGCGGCCTCGGTGTCAGTGTCGGTGGACTCGGGTAATTGCAGATCCAGAGGTTCCAGCACCAGCGACGGCTCGGGATCGCCGAACTCATTGAGAAAGTCGTCGTCGAGCGGCTGGGCGTCGGGTTCGGGGATCCATTCGAGTTCGGCTTCTTCGGCAGATGCAGCCTGTGGCAGTTCGAAATCGACAGGTAACACCGACAGGCTGGTGCCCAGCGCCGGATCATCGACCGGCGGTGACGCGGCATCAGTGCGGCTGTCGTTCAGATCCCAATTTGAATCCATCGACAGCTCGCCCAGATTCAATTCGAAATCATCCTCGAGAGCGCTGGGCGACGCTGCAAGCGGCGCGGCTGCGGTCGCTGCCGAGGCCACGGGCAGTTCGGGCGCGATTGGCGTTGCTGCAAATGCCGCCGGTGCGGCGCCTGCCAGTTTTGGATGGCGAGCGCGGATTTCAATCAGTTCGCGGTCATCGACGCCAAGCGCACGCAGGCGGTTTTCCTGCTGTTCAAAAGCGCCGCTGTCACCCTGGCGCCCAAGAACCTCCAGCAACTGCAGACCGAGATCAGTGCGTTCAGGCTCCTTGTGCAAGGCATCGCGCAGCAGCCCGGCCGCTTCGCTGAGTCGACCGTAGGCCAGATAGATGCCCACGGCCTCCAGCACATCGCCGGCACCGGGTTCGTCGCGATGATCGGCGGCCGCGTGCGCACCGACAGATTGTTGAAGCTCGGGCTCGTCGACTTCTTCTTCGGCGCTCACGGGCAATAGCGGCAGCGGCGTGCCATCTGCTGTCGAACGTTGCTGACGGCGACGTATGAGCAACGCAGCCAGCACGCCCAGCAGCAATAGAAGTCCGCCGAGCAGCGGCCAGTTCACGCCATCGTCTGCCGCCTCGACCGAGGCTGAAACAGCGGCCGGAGCCGGCGCGACCACGGGTGGTGGCGGCGCTTTCTGCACTTCGGCCAGACGGGTTTGCAACTCCTCGATCTGCTTCTTGCCGTCGGCTATCTGCACTTGCTGCTCTTGCAGCCTGAGGTTCTGTTCGTCGAGGGTCTTTTGCAGTTGCTGGGTGAGCAGCACGCTGGCGGCCAGTTGCTCGGCCTGCGCATCGTTGGCAGGTGCCGCCGGCGTTGGCGGCACAGGCGCCGCAGTGCGTTTGCCCTGGGCAGCCTGGGGCGGTGCGGTAACCGGTTCGACGGTTGGAAATTCAGAGGATTGCGGGCGCGGATCCGGCTCGTCGGTGGCGGGCACGATGGCCGGCGAACCCGGCGGGTCGATCAGCACCGTGTACTCGCGCAGCAGACGGCCGTTGGGCTGATCGAGCTGCACGAGGAAATTCAGGAAAGGTTCGTTGACCGGTTTGCCGGACGTCACCCGGATCATCTGGCGGCTGCCGCGCAGGATCGGGATGAACTTGAGGTCATTGAGAAAGAACACCCGCTCGACGCCCGCCCGGCCGAATTCATCCGCCGAAGCCAGGCTGGCCGAGAGATCGTTTTGCGTCAACGTGCCGACATCGACCAGCGCGATGTCGGCCTTGAACGGCTGATTGAGGGCTGAGTGAACAGTGATTTCGCCCAACCCCAACGCCATCGACCAGGTCGAATGGCTGAATACGCCAGCGAGCAGCAGCCATTTGGCGCCCCCGCGCAGCACGTGCCGACTTGCGAGCATGAGCATCCCTTAAATAAGCAAAACCGGTTTCTATGCGTTCGCACATCCGGTACGAACACGATATTGCCCAGTAGTTCTTATAGTCGGCTCAGCGCGATCTCTCAAAAAATCACTGCCGGGATGTGCCTCAAGATTTTTCCAGGTTGGCCAGAATGTGCCCGTGTACGCGCATGCACACCTTCAAATCCGCCTCATCGACGCCCTCGAACAATTCGTGGCGCAGCTGCGTGGCAATGGTCTCGATCTGTTCGATCAGGGGCAGCGCAGGTGCGCAGAGCACGATTTTTTTCGCCCGACGGTCTTCCATCACTGACTGGCGTTGCACCAGTCCCTGGTTTTCCAGACTATCAAGCAAGCGCGCCAGGGTCGGGCCTTCGACGCCGACACTCTGCGCCAGTTCGCGTTGGGTCGGTGCCTCTTCAAAACGCGCCAGATGCAGCAGCACCAGCCAGCGCGCCTGCGACAGGCCCAGCCCGGCGAGACGACGATCCAGTTCGGCACGCCAGCCACGGGACATCTGGGCCAGTTGCATACCAAAGCGATGTTGATCGGTTAACGGCATAAAACACTCACGGTTAGACTGAAAATACGGAAAATCTAATTATTAGTCAGCTAAGCATGGGCGGCAGTTATAGGCAAGAGTCGCTCTGTACTGAATCGTTACAACTGCGCGGGGCTTGGCGCATACGTCGTTTCACATCTCGAATTCAGACTGCAACGCCGCCCGCACGCAATACAGCACGCCTTCCGGCACACGCCCGGCAAACAGCTCAGCCACTTCAGCGACGGACGGCAACTCGCCCTCCCCGTCGAGGAACGCGTCCTGCACTTCGCCCATCAGCTCTTCTGGCAAGTCCAGCGCCTGCTCCAGCGACAATTGCTGCTTGCCGATGGCTTCGGCGAGCATGGCGTAGACGTTCTTCTCCGAGCACTGCAACTGCCCGGCGATCTGCAGCGGGGTCATGCCGGCGCGGGCCAGGGTGATCAGCTCGTGACGGACATCGGCGACCACCTTCGGCGCCTCCGCCTCGCCGCCGAGCACTTCGAGGAAGGCTTCGCCATAGCGTTCCAGCTTGCGCGCGCCGACGCCGCTGACCCGGGCCATTTCCGCCAGAGACGTCGGCTGGCTGCGGAGCATTTCCAGCAACGTCGAGTCGGGGAAGATGACGTACGGCGGCACGCCGTGTTCTTCGGCCAATTTGCGCCGCAGTGCGCGCAAGGCTTCCCACTGTTCGCGTTCTTCGCCGCGCACCAGTTGGCTGGCCTGGCTCTTGCTGCCGGTTTTGGCGGTGACTTGCGGTTTCAGGTCGCGGCGCAGTTCCAGCTTCACTTCGCCTTTGAGCAGCGGCCGGCAACTGTCATTAAGACGCAGACCGCCATAACCCTCGTGATCGACATCGGCCAATCCACGCGCCACCAACTGGCGGAACAGCGACCGCCACTCGCTCTCGCTCAGCACCTTGCCAACGCCGAACACCGACAAATGCTGATGGCCGAAGCTGCGCACCTTTTCGTTGTCCTTGCCCAGCAACACGTCGACCAGATGACCGACGCCATAGCGCTGGCCGGTGCGGAAAATCGCCGACAACGCCTGACGTGCAGGCTCGGTGGCGTCCCAGGTCTGCACGCCGTCGACACAGTTGTCGCAATGCCCGCACGGTTCGGGCATGTCTTCGTCGAAATAGGCCAGTAACGCCTGCCGGCGGCAGCGGGTTTCTTCGCACAGCGAGAGCATGGCGTCGAGCTTGTGCTGCTCCAGACGCTTGTGCCGCTCGTCGCCTTCGGAGTTCTGCAGCATCTGCTTGAGCATCACCACGTCTTGCAGACCGTAAGCCATCCACGCATCCGCCGGCAGCCCGTCACGGCCGCCGCGCCCGGTTTCCTGGTAATACGCTTCGAGGGATTTAGGCAGATCAAGGTGCGCGACAAAGCGTACGTTGGGCTTGTCGATGCCCATGCCGAACGCCACGGTCGCAACCATGATCAGGCCTTCCTCATTGAGGAAGCGCTTCTGGTGATAGGCGCGCAGATCGTTGGGCAGACCGGCGTGATACGGCAGCGCCGGGAAACCCTGTTCGCTGAGGAACGCCGCAACTTCTTCAACCTTCTTGCGCGACAGGCAATAAACGATGCCGGCATCGCTGCGCCGTTCGGCGAGGAACGCCAGCAACTGTTTGCGCGGCTGTTCTTTGGGCACGATGCGATAGAAGATGTTCGGGCGGTCGAAGCTCGACAGGAAGCGCTCGGCGTTCTGCAGGTGCAGGCGATCGACAATTTCTTCGCGGGTGCGCTTGTCGGCGGTCGCGGTGAGGGCAATGCGCGGAACGTTGGGAAACAGCTCTGCCAATTGACCCAGTTGCAGGTATTCGCGGCGGAAATCGTGGCCCCATTGCGATACGCAATGCGCTTCGTCGATGGCGAACAAAGCGATTTCCAGGCTTTGCAGGAACGCCAGCATGCGCGGCTGCACCAAGCGCTCGGGCGCCAGATAGAGCATTTTCACTTCGCCGCGTTTGATCCGCAGAGCGAGGTCGCGCTGCTGCTCGGCACTCAGCGTGGAGTTCAGCGCAGCGGCGGCCACGCCCAGTTCTTCGAGGGTGGCGACCTGATCGTCCATCAACGCGATCAACGGCGAAACGACCACCGCCAGACCTTCACGCAACAGCGCCGGCACCTGGAAGCACAACGACTTGCCGCCACCGGTAGGCATCAGCACCAGCGCATCACCGCCGCTGGCCACGCGCTCAATGATCGCACCCTGACGGCCACGGAAACTGTCGTAGCCGAAGATGTCCTTGAGGACGCGTTGAGCCTGTTCGAGCATAAAAACTCCAAAAATCTACCGATACATCCCTGCTCAGGCTGGTTCAGAGCAGCTTCGGCTGCTTAAACAAAACGTAAGAACACATTGCATGACCAGCGCAGCGCCGGCAGGGATCGCAAAACGCGGCAGTATACCCGAGGCCTTCGCCGCAGAGGGTGCCGCTGAGAAGACTCACTCTGCAATTGACATCACACCGAACCCTGTGGGAGCGGGCTTGCCCGCGAAGAGGCCGGCACTGACAACTTCTTCATCGACTGACACACCGCCATCGCGGGCAAGCCCGCTCCCACAGGTTTTGCGTCCGACCCGGCATTTGCGTGCGTCCGTGCGGGCAAATCTGCCAAGCGGCTGGCTAGAGCGCGCAAGAAGGCCTAGAATTCCCGCATTGTTTATTCCCCAAGGTAGCCCCGTAATGTCCTTCGCTGAGCAACTGACCCGCCTGCAAGTCTTCCTCGACGCCGACGAGCTGCACGACGAGGCGCTGGATTACGTCGCCGCCCACGGTTACCTGACCGCGCTGTCGATCTGCTCCGAAGACGTTCCGGAGCGCGAGTGGATCGACGCGCTGTTCGCCGAAGAGCCGCATTACACCGACGAAGCCCAGCGTGCCGAAATCGAAGCCACGCTGATCGGTCTCAAGGCGCACATCGCTCGCCAACTGGCCTCGGATGAAGAATTCGAACTGCCGTGCGAACTGGATCTGGGCGAAGAGCCGGACGACTCCGAACTGCGCGGCTGGTGCATCGGTTTCATGGAAGGCGTGTTCCTGCGCGAAGCGGCGTGGTTCGAAACCGCCGAAGAAGAAGTCAGCGAAATGCTCCTGCCGATCATGGTCGGTTCCGGCCTGTTCGACGAGCAGCCTGAATTCGAAGACATCGCCAAGGACGCCAACCTGATGGACGACATGATCGTTCAGATCCCGGAAGCCCTGACCGCGCTGTACCTGCTGTGCCAGGCCCCCGACGAAAAACCGGCGATCCTCAAGCCTCGTCATCACTAAGAACCGGCCTATGGACAATCCCATAGGCAACCGCCCCCTGATGTTGCGCTACGTGCTGCTGGCCATCGGCTGGCTCAGCGTGGCATTGGGGGTGATCGGCATCTTCCTGCCGGTCCTGCCCACCACCCCCTTCCTCCTGCTCGCCGCGGCCTGCTTCGCGCGCAGCTCTCCGCGCTTCTACCGCTGGCTGGTCGAACACCCACGCCTCGGGCCATGGATCCGCGACTACCTCGAGGGCAACGGCATCCCGCTCAAAGGCAAGGTCTACGCGATCGGGCTGATGTGGGTGAGCATCCTGTTCTCGTGTTATCTGGTGCCGCTGGTTTGGGCGCGGGGGTTCATGTTGACCAGTGCGGTGCTGGTGACGGTTTATATCTTGCGGCAGAAGACCTTGAAAAAACGCTGATCGCCCCACCGTCGGCAGCACAACCGTTCATCCGATATCCGTCCGCACCTGTCAGAGTTGACAGGTGCGCGCTTTAACGTCGCATGCTTAATTCTTCCGTATCGGCGCTGACAGCCCAGGTAAGCGCCCCCTGTGGAAGGCGAAAATTCATGAACAGCTCACAATACCTGATATTCCCTCCTGCGCCGCGTTCCGGTATCGGTGTGCTGGCCCTCTATCCGCCGCAACCACTCCTGCACAAGCTGCAAACTGACAAGAGCTACGGTATCAACATCGCCATGGTTGCTCAGAACATTAACGGATTGGGCTTCCGTCTCCCGGAGTATCTGTCTCAAGGCATTGGTGACCATATCAAAGTCTTCATCGATAAACCCGATGTCAATAACCCTTTGTCCGTGATTGATTTCATCCTTACGGAGGAGGATTTTGAGGCCGATGGAAAGATTCCTAAAACCGTACTTTTTTACATTTCAGCTGAAATCCTCGAGGAGAAATTCCTGCCGTTTACAGACGTCAGGCTGGATTGCTGGATGATAGTCACAAGACAGAGCGGCAACCCATCGGAATCGCCACACGCACAGCTCTGGTTCAAATACCCCGCACCCGGCGAGGCTGACACTGATGGTGGAAAGTCCCTCAATCAGGGCCTCAAGCTGCCGCTCGCATCGGAAAGCATCGTCGATCAGAACGTCATCAAAGAGGGCATGGAAGTCACGGTCAAGCATTACTTCAATCAGCAGATCGGCGATACGGTCGTGCTGACATGTGGTTCGCTGCGGCTGGACTTCGTCGTGACTGACGCCTCGGCCGACATCGTTTTCAAGCTGACGTCTGACTTACTTGGCAAATTGCAACAAACCAGCAATCTGGTGGTGCGCTGGAGCGTCTATGACGTTGTCGAGAACTCCAGTGGCTTTTCGGAACCGCTCATTCTGCCGTTCAAGCCAGGAATAACTCTGCTGGCCGCGCCGATTTTCGAGCAGTCCGACGGCGACGACGTTCTACATC
Organism: Pseudomonas sp. Sample_11; assembly: GCF_004307505.1. Taxonomy (NCBI): domain Bacteria; kingdom Pseudomonadati; phylum Pseudomonadota; class Gammaproteobacteria; order Pseudomonadales; family Pseudomonadaceae; genus Pseudomonas; species Pseudomonas sp. Sample_11. The sequence continues at coordinate 32,527 of NZ_RCOD01000034.1, read as the reverse complement.
ATGATTGGCTTGCAGGCGGCCCGACAAACATTCTCCTGACGGGCAGTTTTGCGATCAACGATGTGATCGCCCTGACACTGGAAGGATTCACCCGAAACAACGTGCCAGTCACTCATACCTATTCTTTAACGGTGACCGTCGCCAGCAAGACACTGTACTTTCCAGTCGAAAACTTCCGCATTCAAAATGTGATAGGTGGAAGTTTACGGGCAACCTATATCCTGACCAGAGCAGGTCAGCCCAAGCTCTCCAAACCTGCTGACGTAACCGTTGCGGGTAAATCGTTGCCACTGGGAGCGCCGGAGGTCACCCCACTGGTGGAAGGCGAACTGGCGGTCGATACTGCCAAAGCCCTTATAAGTGTCGCCAGCTTCTGGCCCTTGAAACAAGGGGCAGAGGTCAAGCTGCACTGGCAGACCACAGACATCAATGGCAAGTTGGTACAGTTCACTTGGGGACAGCTGGTAACCGATCCTTCAAAGCCCATCGTTTTCGAGGCCGAGAATGAGTACATCAAGCCCTACGCCAGCGCGAAACTGGCCGTGCAGGCCACCATCACCAATCCCGGCGAAAGTGAAGTCTTTTCCGATATCGCTCAGTTGAAGATCGGCGATCCCAAGGAGCTTGTCCTCACGCCGCCTTCACTGGTATCACCTTTCACTAATCCGCTTGATCCATTGGCGGAGTTGCCGAGCATGCTGGTGGAATATCTCGATGCCAAGACCGAGAAGGTCCGCCTGGTGTGCACACCACTGCCCTTGGGATTTGATCGCTTCCCGCTGGTAGATCTGGATTCGGCCAAACAAGCCACCTTTCTCCTGAACAGAAAGTTGATAACGGCGCTTCACGGCGAAACCGTGGGTTTCAAATTCAACCTGAATCAGGATGGCAAGAAAATCGGTTCATCTCCGGAAATAAAAATTTCTTTCAAACTGATCGCTGATCAGGACCCCAGATTCCCGAGGCCGCGGATCATTGGCTTTGACAATGGAATACTGGACGTGAAAAAACTGACCAGCACAGACAAATTGGTGGTCAACCTCTGGCACGGACAACGGCCGGGCCAGAGCATGACGCTGGTGCTGATCGGCATCGACAGCACAAACAACCCTGTCCGCCACGTCATCATCAACGCGGAGGCGAGCGCCACCAGCGCCGGGCTGATACGGGAACTGTCAACGCCGACGCTGGAAGTGTTGAGAAATCTCAAAAGCGGCAGTACGGCGACATTGATATTTTCCGTGCGCCTGGGGTTGCGCGGCAAACCGGTGGAATTTCCTCACCAGACGTACCAAATCGAATCTCTGGTTGAACTGCAACCGGTCATTACATTGGTCAAGGACTCGCAGAACCGAGAGATACCGCATAGCGACCTTACGGTTGATCCGAATGTCACGATCGAGGGAACTGCGAGCGTAGAACAGCAGGTTGACGTTCTGGTGAATGGCAAGTCGATAGAGACATTGACCACAGACAAGGACGGGAAATTTTCAACGCTTTTGAAGGGACTGGCAGTCGATGTCCTGGCAGTCGTGCAGATTCGAGCACTCTATGGCGATGGTCTTCTCTCTCCTTTACGCTCGTTCATGCTGCGCCGAGTGCTGGAAGTCAACAATAGCGCCATGGCCCTGTCAGGACAGAGAGTTTATGCATGGCGCCACACTCACAGTGCAGATTTTCCAAACAATACCCAAATCCGCGCCGCCGTCCCGTCTACAGGCGTTCACCCGATCACCTACAGAAGCAGTAATCCGAACGTGGCTTATGTCGACGGCAACGGGAAAGTCACGGGCATACGTAACGGCAATACGTACATTACTGTACAGGACCGATTCAGCTCATTTTCTTATTACGTCAGTGTGACGAATGTTTATCAGTTGGCTATCGGCGGCTACGGCATGACACACCAAGAGGCGCTCAACTGGCGATACAGCATTCCGGGCGCAGTACCGATGAGCCGAGCACTGCACGCCATGCAAGTTGTATATGGTCCCGATCCTTATTGGCCAATAGCCGCTGGAGGGATCTACAGGATGTGTGATGAAAGCGGTTGTCCCGGCAACCTGCGAGCGATATATGGACATGCCAACGGCGGAATTTATTGCCATTCGGACCTGAACGCCCGATGGGCTCCATGGTGTATCTATCCCATTTACGGATAAACCGGCCTCTTCGCGAGCAGGCTCGCTCCCACAGTTTCACCGCTCTCCCCTGTGGGAGCGAGCCTGCTCGCGAAGGCTGACTTAAAGACAACACGTCTCTACAGACAGACAAAACCCGCCGCCCCCGAAACAACCGGGGCGGCGGGTTTTGTCGTTTCAGACCTCAGGTCAAACCGTATCCACCTTCAACGAATGATCATTAAGCATCCCGTTGATGATCGTCGCCGTGTCATGCCCCCCAGCCACCATGCCGCCCGCCCCCGGTGTCACGCCGTAATGGCTGGCGAGGTTGACGCCGGCGAGGTCGATGGTCTGGTTCGGCGTGCCGCCGGCCATGGCGCTGACGTCGATGCTGGTCATCACCGAGGCGCCGCTGCCGCTGACGGTGAAGTGCAGGTAGTCGTCCAGCGACGCGGTGCTGGCGTTTTCGCCTTGCAGCAGTTGCGACAGGTCGAGTTTGTCGGTGCCGGGGGTGAAGTCGGTGATCAGGTCGTGGCCGCTGTTGCCCTTGAGCCACTGGAAGGTGTCGGCCCCTGCCCCGCCCGTCAGCGTATTGTTGCCCATGCCACCGATCAGCAAGTCATCGCCAGCGCCGCCATTGAGGAAGTCGTTGCCGAGGCCGCCGTTGATCACGTTGTTGTTGCCGTCGCCGGTGAGGCTGTCGTTGAAGTTCGAGCCGATCAGGTTTTCGATACCGGTCAAGGTGTCAGTACCGGCGCCGAGGGTGTTCTGCGCACCGAGCAGGCCGAGATTGACGGTGACGGCGGCCGTGGCGTGGGCGTAGCTGGCGGTGTCGCTGCCAGTGCCGCCGTCGAGCAGGTCATTGCCGGCACCGCTGTAGAGCAAGTCGTTGCCGCCGTCGCCGTGCATTTCGTTGTTGCCGGAGCCTGCGCTGAGCACGTCGTTGCCTTCGCCGGCGTTGATCACATTGTTGCCGCTGCCCGCTACCAACACATCGTCGCCAGCAGTGCCGGTCAGGGTGTGGCCGTCCTGATAGCTGATGCTGACGTTGGCCGTGTCGCTGCCGCCGTGGTTATCGTTGGCGGTGTAGGTGCCGTGGTAGTCCGGCGTGATGTCGTGGGCCCCCGCATAGTTGAGGGTCATGGTCAGTTGGTAGTTTTCCGCCGCGTTCGGGTTGCCGCCACCATTACCAATGTTGGTGATGTGGATCTGGTAGACGCCGTCCGCCGAGGCGCTGAGGGTCTGGCCGTCCGCCAGCGCCATCCAGGCACCGCCGTTGAGCGAATACTCCATGCTGATCTTACCGGCACCCAGATTGTGATCCAGATTGAGGGTTTCGCCCTGACGTAGATTGACGGTGATGCGATCTTCATCGTTGGCATTGCTGTTGCTCACCATGCCCAGATAACCGCTGACCACCAGCACAGCGGTCATGGTCGCGGCATTGGCGCTGAAGGCGCTGCGCACGTTGGCCAGGTTCTGGTTGGCCGCATTATTGTTCTGCCCAGTGAAACCGATCAGGCCAGTACCGGTGAAGTCCGCCGCTTTCGAAACCCAACCAGTATTGAAACTGGTGGGTGTGGCGTTGAGGGTGTCGCCGTTCGGATCGCTGTCATTGGCCAGCAGCAGCTCACCCGGCACCACGATGTTGCCCGAGAGCACGTTGGTGATGACGTGATCGTCCATCGCCACCGGTGGCGCGTTGGGAATCACTTTCACCGTCAGGGTGGAGCTGGCCAGATCGCCGTCGTTGTCGCTGACGGTGAAACCGATGTTTTCGGTGATGACCACGGCGGTGGTTTTCTGCGAGGTGTAGCTGTATTCGCCAGTGTCGAGGCTGACCACCAGCGTGCCGCTGTTGTTGGTGGCGATGCTGACGGTGTTGTTGGCGGTATTGAAGGTGCCGTGGTTGGCGCCGCCGCTCGCGGTCAACGAACCCTGGCCACTGAGGGCTTTCGGATCGTAGGTGTAGGTGGTGCCGTCGACCACGATCGATTTGATGAAACCGCCATCGGCGCCGAACGAACCACCGTCGCCCAGCAGCGAACCGGTAACCGGCGCGCCCTGCACGGTGCCGGACAGCACCGAGTTGAGCTGGTTGAGATCGGTGACCACCACCGCATTGGTATTGGTGTGGTTGATGCCGTCGTAGGCCAGCGGATCGAGGTTGGCGTTGCTCACGCCACTGCCCAGACCGATTGCATAGTTCTTGATGTTGTTGGCGTCGAGGAAGTTTTTCAGCGCGGCTTCGTCAGCCGTGCCGATGTCGCCCTCGTTAGGCTTGCCGTCGGAGAAGAAGTAGCCGACGTTCTGCGCCCCGGTGAGTTTGCCCGTGGTGTTGAACGCGGTCTGCATCACCGCCACGGCGGCATCGTAGTTGGTGCCGCCGCCGGCGTTGAGGCCGGCGAGCAATGTCTTGGCAGTAGCGACATCGACCCACACCGTGGTGCGGTCGGCGGCATTGCTGCTGAACGTCACCAACTGCACTTTCACATCGCCCAGATCATCGTACTTGTCGAGCAAGGCGCCAATGGCCTGCTTGGCCAGTGCCAGCCGCGACAGGCCCGGCACGCCAGAGGGATCGGCCATGCTGCCGGAGATGTCGAGGACGATGAGGATGTTGGAATCGATCTCCACTGCGGTAACCGAGCGATCCGAGGCAACGGCTTTCGGCACATCGTCGACGATGTTCACCACAAGCGTGCTGGTGGTGCTGTTGCCCAGCGCATCGGTGGCTTTGTAGGTGAACGTTTCGCTGAGCGTGTTCGACCCGTCGTTGGCGTTCGGCGCGGTTTTCGGTGCCGACGTCAGCGTGTAGGTGTAGGTGCCGTCGGCGTTGAGCTGCAGTTGCCCGTAGCTGCCGGTGGCGTTGCCGACCAGGGTGTACGTGATCGCGCCGCTGCCGCCACTGACCGAACCGACCAGCGTGCCGCTGGCGGTTTCACCGGTGTTGCCCGGTTCGCTGCCGGTCACTGTGCCGGGGGCGAGATCCTGGCCATCCTTGTTCAGGTCGAGGGCTTTTTCGTAGACCGTGACATCCTGATCCACCGCGGCGACCAGTTTGCTGTCGGCGACGTTGATGGTCAGCGTCGTGGTGCTTTCGTCGCCATCGCTGTCACGGATGGTGTAGGTGAACGTGTCGGTCGCGCCCGGCGGGCTCACCGAGTTCGGGTTGCTGTGGTAAACCGCGTTGCCCGCCGCGTCGAGGGTCAGGTAGCCGTAGTTGCCGTTGATGTTGCTGTTGAGCCCGCCGCTGGCTGACGTCGCGGTGTTGCTGCCGGCGCGCACGCCGACCACCGTGGCGGCGCCGTCGGCACCGCTGAGGTCATTGCCGAGCACACTGACATTGACCGTGCCGCCCTCCGCCACCGAGCCGGTATCGGCGTTGGCAGTCGGCAAATCGTCGACGATGTTGACGTTGATCTGACCGCTGGCGGTACTGCCATCGGTATCAGTGGCGACCACGTCGAAGCTCTCGCTGAGGCTGTTGGCGCCGTTGGCGTTCGGATGAGCTTCGTTGTCGACCAGGGTGTAGCTGTAACTGACCACGCCGGTGGCCGGATCGTAACCGGTGATGGTGAAGGTGCTGCCCAGCGGCGATACCGCCGATTGCGGCAAACCGGCGGCGACGCCATTGCTGATCACCGCAATACCACCGACCGTCAGGGTTTGCAGGCCATCAAGCGCAGTCACGGTGAAGCTGCCGCTCTGGGTCAGCGCCGAGGTGTTGGGGCTGCTGCCGTCGCTGAGGTTTTTCTCGTAGACGGTGATTTCGCCGCCCTTCACGTTGAGGCCGTCGAGGCACACCGGATCGTCGTTGTTATGGATGTTCAGCACCAGGTTGGCGGTGCTGGTGTCGCCGTCGGCATCGGTGATGGTGTAGGCGAAGGTTTCCGTGCCGTTGCCGCCGCCCTGGAGGTTTTTGAAGTCGGCGTCATTGGCGTCCAGCGTGTAGGTGTAAGTGCCGTTGGCGTTGAGCACCAGCGTGCCGTAAGTGCCAGTGAAAGTACCGGCGGTTACCGGGCCGCTGGCGACGCGGTCGGCGCCCTGCACATCGTTGTCGAGGACGTTGCCGGTCAGGGTCACCTGGGCTTCTGTTGCGCTGTCGGCATTGCTGTCATTCAGCGCCTTCGGCACGTCATCGACGATGCTCACAACGATCGTGCTGGTGACGACATTGCCCAGCGAATCGGTGGCCTGATAGGTGAAGGTTTCGCTCAGGCTGTTGGCGCCGTCGTCAGCGTGCGGCGTAGTGGTAGCCGGCGAAGTCAGGGTGTAGGTGTAAGTGCCATTGGCGTTGAGGACGATCTGCCCGTAATTGCCGGTGGCGCTGCCGACCAGTGCATAACTGATCGCGCCGACCGCACCAGTGACCGAGCCGACCAGGGTGCCGGAAGCGGTTTCGCCGGTGCTGTTCGGATCGCTGCCGACCACACTGCCCGCCGCCAGATCCTGGCCATCCTGGTTCAGGTCGAGGGCTTTTTCGTAGACGGTGACGTCAGTGTCGCTGACCGCTTTCAGGCAGCTGTTGTAGACGTCGATGGTGATCGTCGTGGTGCTTTCGTCACCGTCGGCATCGCGCACGGTGTAGGTGAATACGTCCACCGCGCCCGGGCCGTTCACCGCGTTGGGATTGCTGTGATAAACGGCGTTGCCGTTGGCATCAAGCGTGAGGTAGCCGTAGGTGCCGTTGATCTGCGAATTGAGTCCGCCGATGGCCGAAGTCGAGGTGTCGGCACCGGCACGCACGCCGACCACTGCGCCGGTAATCGCCGGGCCATCCGCGCCGCCGACATCGTTGTTGAGTACGTTGCCGCTGACGGTGCCACCCTCCGCCACCGAAGCCGCGTCCGCATGCGCGGTCGGCAAATCATCAACGATGTTGACGTTGATCTGGCCGCTGGCGGTGCTGCCATCGGTGTCAGTCGCCACCACGTCGAAGTTCTCGGTGAGGCTGTTGGCGCCGTTGGCGGTTGGATGGGCTTCGTTGTCGGCCAGGGTGTAGCTGTAGCTGACCACGCCGGTCGCCGGGTCATAACCGCTGATGGTCAAGGTGCTGCCCAGCGGGGTGACGATTGATTGCGGGAAGCCTGCGGCCGCGCCATTGGTGATCACCGCGATGCCACCGACTGTGAGGGTCTGAAGACCATCGAGAGCGCTGACGGTGAAAGTGCCGTTCTGGGTCAGCGCCGGGGTGTTGGGGCTGGTGCCGTCGCTGAGGTTTTTTTCGTAGACGGTAAGTTCGCCGCCGTTGACGTCGAGGCCATTGAGCAGCACCGGATCGTCATTGTTGTGGATATTCAGTACGAGATTGGCAGTGCTGGTATCGCCGTCGGCATCGGTGATGGTGTAGGCGAAGGTTTCGGTGCCGTTACCGCCGCCGGTCAAGGCTTTGAAATCGGCATCGCTGGTATTCAGCGTGTAGGTGTAAGTGCCGTCGGCGTTCAGAACCAAAGTTCCGAACGTGCCAGTGAAAGTGCCGGGCGTGACTGGACCCGTTGGGACGCGGTCGGCGCCTTGCACGTCGTTGGTCAGGACGTTGCCGGTCAGGGTCAGTTGGCTTTCCGAGGCGGTACCGTTGCTGTCGTCGTTGGCTTTCGGCAGGTCGTCGACGATGTTCACGTCCAGCGTGCCGGTGGCGGTGGTGCCGTTGTCATCGACTACCGTGACTGCGAACTGCTCAGGCAGATTGTTCGCGCCGTTGGCGTTCGGATGTGCTTCGTTGTCGGCCAGGGTGTAGCTGTAACTGACCACGCCGGTCGCAGCGTTGAAACCAGTAATCGTCAGCGTGCTGCCCAGCGGCGTGGTGATCGATTGCGGGAAACCTGCGGCGACGCCGTTGGTCACCACGGCGATGCCGCCGACAGTCAGCGTGGTGACGCCGTCCAGTGCAGTGATGGTGAACGTGCCGTTTTGTGTCAGCGCGGTGGCGTCCGGTGCGCTGCCGTCGCTGAGATTTTTCTCGTAGATCGTCAGCTCGCCGCCAGCGACGTTCAGGCCGTCGATGATGACTGGATCGTCGTTGTTGTGGATCTGCAGAATGAGGTTGGCGGTGCTGCTATCGCCGTCGGCATCGGTGATCGTGTAGGCGAAGGTTTCGGTTCCGTTGCCACCGCCGGTCAAGGCTTTGAAATCGGCATCGCTGGTATTGAGCGTGTAGGTATAAGTGCCGTCGGCGTTCAAAACCAACGTCCCGAACGTGCCGGTGAAAGTGCCCGGAGTAACCGGGCCGGTAGGTACGCGGTCGGCACCTTGCACGTCGTTGGTCAGGACGTTGCCGGTCAGGGTCAGTTGGCTTTCTGAGGCAGTGCCGTTGCTGTCATCGTTGGCTTTCGGCAGGTCGTCGACGATGTTCACGTCCAGCGTGCCGGTGGCGGTGGTGCCGTTGTCATCGACTACCGTGACTGCGAACTGCTCAGGCAGATTGTTCGCGCCGTTGGCGTTCGGATGTGCTTCGTTGTCGGCCAGGGTGTAGCTGTAACTGACCACGCCGGTCGCAGCGTTGAAACCAGTAATCGTCAGCGTGCTGCCCAATGGCGTGGTGATTGACTGCGGGAAGCCTGCGGCGACGCCGTTGGTCACCACGGCGATGCCGCCGACGGTCAGCGTGGTGACGCCGTCCAGTGCAGTGATGGTGAACGTGCCGTTTTGCGTCAGCGCACCAGCATCCGGGGCGCTGCCATCGCCAAGGTTCTTCTCGTAAACCGTCAGCTCGCCACCGGCGACGTTCAGGCCATCGATGGTGACTGGATCGTCGTTGTTGTGGATCTGCAGAACCAGATTGGCGCTGCTGCTATCGCCGTCGGCATCGGTGATCGTGTAGGCGAACGTTTCGGTTCCTTTGCCTCCGCCGGTCAAGGCTTTGAAATCGGCATCGCTGGTATTGAGCGTGTAGGTGTAGGTGCCGTCGGCGTTCAGCACCAACGTGCCGTAAGTACCGGTGAAAGTACCCGGCGTGACCGGTCCGGTGGGTACGCGGTCAGCGCCTTGTATGTCGTTGGTGAGGACGTTGCCGGTCAGGGTCAGCAAGGTTTCCGAGGCAACGCCGTTGGCGTCATCAAACGCTTTGGGCACGTCGTCGGTGATATTCACGTCGAGGGTGCCAGTGGCGCTGTCGCCATTGCTGTCAGTGGCGATCACGGTGAATTGTTCGCTGAGATTGTTCACGCCGTCGCCGGCCGCGTGGGTTTCGTTGCCGTTGAGGGTGTAGCTGTAGCTGACCGTACCGGTCGCCGCGTTGTAACCGGTGATGGTCAGGGTGTTGCCCAGTTGCGTGGTGATCGACTGGGGAAAGCCGATCGGCACGCCGCCAACAATCACGTTGATGCCGCCGATGCTCAGGCTGTTCAAACCATCCGCTGCCGAGACCGTGAAGCTGCCACTTTGCGTCAGCGCGCCTGGATTGGCCGCTGTACCGTCAGGCAGATTGGCTTCATTGAGGTTGAGTTCGCCATCCGCCCCATTGAGGCCGTTGAGGATGACCGGGTTGTTCACTGGTGGCGGTGGCACCACGACCGGCGCTGGCGTGTCGTCGCCATTGTCGATGTCCGCGTCGCGACGATACTCGGGAAATTCGGGAATACCGTTGAAGCCAGCGGTGGGGAAACCAATGATCGGATCGACTCGGCCGCCAACTTCGGTGAGCAGAACGAAGCTGTGCCCGCCGCCCAGTTCACCGGTATTGCCGGTGGGCGCGTTGGGGCCGGCGGCAGTGGCTTCGGCAGTTTTGCTCGGGTCTTCCCCGGCGGCGATGGCTTGCTGGATCTGCTCGACATCGGTCAGTTGCGCCTGGCTCGGGGTCTGCGCTTCGTCGACGTTCACCGGCACAGCCTGGTCGGCCAGCAATTGCCCGGTCATGGTGATGCTGCTGCCGCGGCCGAGGGTCAATTCCTCGCCGTTTTGCAGTTTCACTGCCACCGCGCCTTCCGCGCCGGTGATCAGTTGATCGCCGGCGTACAAACGATCGCCTTCGAACAGCGGACGCTTGATGCCGTCGCTCGCTTGAGCGAACACCTGACCAATGACTTTTGTGACCGTACCGATGAGCGCTGCCATGTGAAATCCTCCGCTGCCGACCACCGTCGGCACTCGTTCGCGAAGCAGCCCATGGCTCAATCGGGTTGCCGGGGGCGACGCTCGCACCCTCGACAGTTCGTTTCGCAGGCCTGGTTTGAAACGAATTGTCAGCGCTATCAAGCACTTGCCAACCCTGTTCAATCCATCGACCCACTAGCGCTACGTAACGGGGGTGAATCACTCGAGTGACAAAAATCTGTCGCTCATTCCCCGCTACGCGTCCCTCCCCTTCAGCAGTACTTCGCAGTGTCTCGCAAAGTGAATGGAACTTTCCTCAAGCCTTTTTGAGCTCCCTAAAGCGCATAAAACAAAGGCTTTCGAGCTGAACAATGTGCTGCTTTTGAAAAACCGCATAAGTTTTTTTTGGAATAAACCTTATGAAAATTTTTTCTTAGCTACGCTCTAGGATGTTCTTAGCTCTGTTGTTACAAGAGTGAAACGCTTACACCCTAAATTTACGTCAAATATTTGGCGACGGTAACACAACATTGAGATCCAGGGAGATGCACCCATGCGCGTTTTAACCCCCCTCTGCAGCGCGGTTTTGCTGGCCATGGCTTGCACTTCCCAAGCCCAGGCGATGAACCTCACCGAGGCGATTCAAAGCACCATCGCCACCCACCCGGAGCTGGCTTCGCGCGTGGACGCCCGCCTGTCTGCGGATGAGCAGGTGAAAGTGGCCAAGGGCGGGTTTTATCCGTCGGTCGATCTGAACGCTGCCTACGGGCGCGGCTACAGCGACAACACCAACACCCGTGCCTTCGGTAATCACAACACCGAAATCCTCAATTACACCCAGTCGGAGCTGCGCTTGCGGCAGATGATCTTCGACGGCTTCAACACCGCCAACGAGGTCGAGCGCACCAAGGGCGTGTCCAACTCGCGCGCCTACTACGCGCAGGGCACCGCGCAGGATCTGGCCCTGCGCACGATCGAGGTCTACCTCGAAGTGCTCAAGCGGCGTGAACTGGTGACGCTGGCGAAGAACAACCTGCAGGCGCACTTGCGCGTCAACGATCAGATCGGCCTGCGCACCGAGCGCGGCATCGGCAGCACCGCCGACTCGGATCAATCGGTTGCCCGTCGTGCACTGGCGCAGAACAACCTCGACACCGCCGAAGTCGATCTGGCCGACGCCGAATCGAATTTCTACAGCGTGGTCGGACGCATGCCCGATGAGCTGGAAACCCCGGCCTCGACTCGCGGTGAGATGCCGCCGGACCTGCGTGAAGCGCAGCAGAGCATGGTCGACAACAACCCGTACCTGAAATCGGCCCAGGCTGACGTGCAGTCCGCCGAGAGCCAGTACGAAGTGGCCAAGTCGCCGTTCTACCCGCGCTTCGATGCCGAAGCAGCAGTCGGCGCGAACAACAACGTGCAGGGCGACGAAGGCCACGACAACGAATGGCGTGTCGGTGTGGTGATGAACTACAACCTGTTCCGTGGCGGCAGCGACAAGGCACGTCTGGCCGCGAATGCCCACGACATCAACCAGGCAATGGACATCCGCAACAACGCCCTGCGTCAGCTCAACGAGAACATTCGTCTGGCCTGGAACGCCATGGAAAATGCCAAGAAGCAGACGCCGACCGCTCGCGAGTACGCAGAAACCACCAAACGCGTGCGCGCCGCTTATCAGGACCAGTTCGGCCTCGGCCAACGCACCCTGCTCGACCTGCTCGACAGCGAAAACGAGCTGTACAACGCCAACCGTCGCTACACCGAAATCCGCTACACCGAGGAATACTCGATGTACCGCGTGCTGGCGAACATGGGCCAGTTGCTGAGCAAGCAACGCGTGGTGCTGCCGGCTGATGCGATTGCCACGACCGAAGTGAAAAACCAGGCGCGCCTGCCCGAGTTGAAATAGATCCTGCAGGACCTGCCGAAGGCTGCGATCTCTGATCGTTCCCACGCTCTGCGTGGGAATGCAGCCCGTGACGCTCCGCGTCACTGGACGCAGAGCGTCCCTAGAGGCACTCCCACGCAGAGCGTGGGAACGATCCGATAACCGAGCCCGTTCAACAGAGGCAATCACTATGACCAGCATGGAACCCGGCGCCACCGGGGTCGATCCGCGCCTGAGCTTCGACGACCCGTTACTCGACGGTCTGCTGATCCTCTGCAAACTGCATGGCGCCACGGTCAGTCGTGCCAGCCTGAGCGCCGGGCTGCCTCTGAACAAACAACGCCTGAGCCTCGATCTGCTGCCCCGTGCAGCAGCGCGGGCCGGATTGCAGGCGCGGCTGTTGCGTCGTGACCTGAAAGACATTTCGCCGCTGAACCTGCCGATCCTGCTGCTGCTCAACGACGGCCGCACCGCTGTGCTGCGGCGCTTCGGCGAGGATGGCAAAGCCCTGCTGCTGCCCAGCGAAGCCGACGGCGGCGAGCAATGGGTGAGCCGCGAAGAACTCAGCGAACATTACAGCGGCCAGGCCTTGTTCGCCCGTCCGCGTCACGAACTCGAAGACCTGCGCGCGCCGCTGGTGCCACGGGTAAATGCGTGGTTTCGCGACACTCTCAAACTGTCGAAATGGCTGTACAGCGATGCGATTCTCGCCAGTTTCCTCATCAACCTGCTGGGCCTGATGGTGCCGCTGTTCGTCATGCAGACCTACGATCGCGTGGTGCCGAATCAGGCGACCTCGACGCTGTGGGTGCTTTCGATCGGTTTGCTGATCGGCACCGGTTTTGAACTGGTGCTGCGCGTGGTGCGTGCGCATCTGCTCGACACCGCTGGGAAGAAAACCGATGTGATCCTCTCGGCAACGCTGTTCGAGCGCATCACCGGCATGTCGATGAAAGCGCGGCCGGCGACCATAGGCGGCTTTGCCCAGAGCATTCACGACTTCCAGGGCCTGCGTGAGTTTCTCACCGCCGTGACCCTGACCAGCCTGATCGACTTGCCCTTCGTGGTGTTGATGCTGGTAGTGATCGGCCTGCTCGGCGGCTGGCTGGTGGTGATTCCGCTGCTGGCGTTTCCGATCACCATCATCTTCGCCATGGCGATTCAGGTGCGCCTGCGTGACACCGTGCAGAAAAGCCTGAGCCTCGGCGCCGAGCGTCAGGCAGTGCTGATCGAAACCCTCGGCGGTCTGGAAACCCTCAAGGCCTGCGGCGCCGAAAGCGAGCGCCAGCACAAATGGGAAAGCACCCACGGCGCCCTCACCCGCCTCGACAGCCACGCGCGCAACCTGTCGGCGCTGGCCACCAACGGCACGCTGTTCATCCAGCAGTTTTCCGGGATGGCGACGATTGTGGCCGGGGTCTACAGCATCATTGCCGGCAACCTCAGCGTCGGCGCGCTGGTTGCCACTTACATGCTCGGCAGCCGCGTACTCGCCCCGCTCGGCCAGATCGCCGGGCTGATCACCCGCTACCAGCAAGCGCAACTAACGATGAAAAGCACCGACGCGCTGATGGCCCTGCCGCAGGAACGCGACGGCAAACAACGGCCATTGGAACGCACACAGCTGCAAGGCGCCCTCGACGTCAGCGGCGTGACGTTCCACTACAACGGCCAGAACGCACCGGCGCTGAGCGAAGTCAGCTTCAGTCTGAAAGCCGGCGAGCGGGTCGGCATCATCGGCCGCAGCGGCTCCGGCAAAAGCACGTTGGCGCGATTGGTGATGGGTTTCTACGAAGCGGAACAAGGCCAGTTACTGCTCGACGGCCTCGACCTGCGCCAACTGGACGTGGCTGACCTGCGCCAGCAGATCGGTTATGTCGCCCACGACCTGCCGCTGCTGGCCGGCAGCTTGCGCGACAACCTGACCTTGGGCGCGCGTTACATCAGCGATTCACGCATGCTCGAAGTCGCCGAACTGACTGGCGTCACCGAGCTGGCCCGCCAACACCCGCAAGGCTTCGACCGACCGGTGGGCGAACGCGGACAGCTGCTATCCGGCGGCCAACGCCAGGCGGTGTTGCTGGCGCGCGCGTTACTGCTCGATCCGCCGATCATGCTGCTCGACGAACCCACCAGCGCCATGGACAACAGCAGTGAAGATGCGCTGCGGCAGAAACTGCATGGCTGGGTGCAAGGCAAAACCCTGCTGCTGGTGACTCACCGCACCTCGATGCTGAGCCTGGTAGACCGGTTGCTGGTGCTGGACAACGGCCGGGTCGTCGCTGACGGCCCGAAAGAAGCGGTCATCGATGCACTGCGCAAGGGCCGTGTCGGCTCGGCGGCGGTCTAGGAGTTACGCCATGCCTGCTTCCTCCGATAGCAACAAGCGCGGCTACTTCGACAGTTTCGGCAAAAGCGCCGAAGCCGAGTTCATGCCGGAAACCGCCGGCGCAGCATTGCAGGATTCGCCGCGCAAATCGCGGATCACCGTGTGGCTGGCGGCAGCGCTGCTGATCGCCGCTCTGGTCTGGGCCAAATTTGCCGTGCTCGAAGAAGTGACCATGGGCGAAGGCAAGGCGATTCCGTCGAGCAAGGTTCAGGTAATCCAGAACCTTGAGGGCGGCATCGTCACCGAGATTTTCGTTCGCGAAGGCCAGATGGTCGGCAAGGGCGACACCCTGCTGCGTCTGGATGACACGCGCTTTCGCTCGAACAAGGGCGAGAGCGAGGCCGACCGTTACGCGCTGACCGCGCAGGTTGAACGGCTGTCAGCAGAGGCCGAGGGACGCCCCTTCAAACTCTCCGCTGAAGTCATCGCCAAAGCGCCGCAAGTCGCCGAGGACGAGCGCTCGCTGTACGAGCAACGCCAACGCCGCTTGGCCAGCGAACAGCGCACCCTCAGCGAACAACTGCGGCAGAAAACCCAGGAACTGGCGGAGTTTCGCTCCAAGCAAGGCCAGTTCAGCTCGAGCCTGGCGCTGCTGCAACAAGAGATGAACATGTCCGAACCGCTGGTGAAAACCGGCGCCGTGTCACCGGTGGAAATCCTCCGCCTCAGACGCAGTGCCGTGGAAATTCGCGGTTCGCTGAACGCCACCACGCTGGCGATTCCCCGTGCCGAATCGGCGATCGCCGAGATCCGCAGCAAGATCGACGAATCCGAGCAGACCTTTCGTTCCGAGGCCGCCAAAGAGCTGAATGAGAAACGCACCGACCTGTCGAAAATCACCGCGTCGAGCATCGCCATCGACGACCGCGTCAGCCGTACCACGGTGACTTCGCCGGTGCGTGGCGTGATCAAGCAGATGAAGGTCAACACCATCGGCGGCGTGGTCCAGCCGGGCAGCGACATGGTCGAAATCGTGCCGCTGGAAGACAACCTGCTGATCGAAGCCAAGGTCCGCCCGCAAGACGTCGCGTTCCTGCATCCGGGCCAGAAAGCCATGGTCAAGTTCAGCGCCTACGACTACACGATTTACGGCGGGCTGAGCGCCAAACTCGAGCTGATCGGCGCCGATACGATTACCGACGACAAGGGCAACAGCTTCTATCTGATTCAGGTGCGCACCGACAAGAATCACCTGGGCGGCGACGTGAAACCGCTGCTGATCATCCCGGGGATGGTGGCGACGGTGGACATCATTACCGGCGAGAAAAGCGTCTTGGATTACTTGCTCAAACCGGTGCTGAAAGCGCGGACCGAGGCGATGCGCGAGCGCTAGCCAATGATCGTTCCCACGCTCCGCGTGGGAACGATCATTTGTCGCCATGGTTACGCTGGAAGGTCTCCTCCCCCATCGCCGCAATCTGCCCTTCGATCAGCGCTTCAAACGGTTTCAGTAACGGCGCAAACGTCGTCGGTGCTTCGAGGGTTTCGAGCGCCTGCACGATCGCCTCGATCGTCGATAGCGCCCCCGGCCCCGGTGCCTTGCGCAAGCGATAGCGCGACACGCCGCCCTCGGTCAGGGTCACCCGTGGCAGTGCTGCCAGCAGCGGATTGAGGTGCAGCATCTTGCGCGCTTTGCGCCAGGTGCCGTCCGGGACGACCAGCAACATTGGCTGATCATTTGGCGCGTAAGCCTGCAACGGCTGCGCATCCTCAGCCGGGAACAGCAAGCGCGCGTGATAGCCCGGCCGGTTCAACAGTTTCGGCAAATCCTCGAATACCTCGCCGACAATCAGCTCGGCATTGCTCAGCCCCAGCGCCGCCAGCCGCGCGGTATTGAGCGCGTGACTGACCTCGCTCGGATGCTGCAGCAGCAATACTCGGGTGCGGCTATCGAGGTGCGGAATCAATGGGCACAGGCAATGGGTCTGGGGGCGCAGGCAGCGCGGGCATTGTGGTCGGGACATTTTTTTCTCAAGCCTGATTGAGCTGCGCTTTGAGCAAATCGCGGAAGGTCTGGATCAGCGGCTCGCGGCTGCGGCCCCTGCGCATGATCATCGAAAACGGCGCCTGATAACCGAAGGTCGCCGGCAGCAGAACACGCAGATCACCCTTGTCGGCCCAGGCCTGGGCGTAGTGCTCCGGCAGGTAACCGATGTAGGCGCCGGAGAGCACCAGAATCAGCTGCGCTTCCATACTTTCCACGGTCGCGGCACTGTGTTTGAAACCGTGCCGGGCCAGTTCCGCCTGACTCCAGTAACCGCGCCCGACCATCCGTTGCTGGGTGATGACCTGCTCAGGGATGCGCCGTTCGTTGAACAGTGGATGGCGACTGCTGCAATACAGCCAGTGCTGCTCGCGGTACAGCGGCATGTAGACCAGACCGCTCATGCGCGTGGAAAACGCACCGATGGCCAGGTCAAGGCGATTGTCCTGCACGCCGAGCTGCAATTCGTAAGGGCTCATCACCGACAGGTGCAAATGCACCGCCGGGTGTTCCTGGCTGTAGGCGCCGATGGCTTCAGCAAACGGCAGGGCCTTGTCGCTGACCGTGGAATCGATCACCCCGAGGTTGAGCGTGCCGCGCAGTTCGCCCTTGAGCGCGGCGGCGTATTGCTCGAAGCCTTCAAGCTCGGCGAGCAGGCGCAGGGTTTCCTGATGGAACAGCTCGCCCTTGCTGGTCAGGCTGAAGCCACCGCGCCCGCGATGGCACAGCACCAGACCGAGCGCGGCTTCGAGCTGGCTCATATAAGTGCTGATCGCCGACGTCGACAGGTTGAGTTCCTGCTGCGCATTGGCAAAACCCTGATGGCGCACGACGCTGACGAAGATGCGCAGGAGTTTCAGGTCGGGTAAGGCGTTGGCCATTTCTGCTCCCAAGGATCGTTCCCACGCTCTGCGTGGGAATGCAGCCCGTGACGCTCTGCGTCACTTGCGAGTTCGGCTGGACGCGAAGCGTCCGTGGATGCATTCCCACGCAGAGCATGGAAACGATCAGGTGTGGAAGTCTGGCATTAGTTTAGAAAAATCTGAACTAAGTTTTTGCCCGTAGCGATTCTTCCCCGTCACTACATTTCGCATGATCGGCCCCACAGCGGCGTCCGAACCTGTGCTCAACGGCGCGCCGGCATAAATAAAACAAAGACGATGAGGCCCTACCCGTGGACAAGATTCTTCACCAACCACTGGGCGGCAATGAAATGCCGCGCTTCGGCGGCATCGCCACCATGCTCCGACTTCCCCATGTACCGACCGCTGCCGGCCTCGACGCTGCCTTCGTTGGCGTGCCGCTGGACATCGGCACTTCGCTGCGCCCCGGCACCCGCTTCGGGCCGCGCGATATCCGCACCGAATCGGTGATGATCCGCCCGTACAACATGGCCACCGGCGCCGCGCCGTTCGACTCGCTGTCGGTGGCCGACATCGGTGACGTGGCGATCAACACCTTCAACCTGCTCGACGCCGTGCGCATCATCGAAGAAGCCTACGACAACATCCTCGAGCACAACGTCATCCCGATGACCTTGGGTGGCGACCACACCATCACCCTGCCGATCCTGCGCGCGATTCATAAAAAGCACGGCAAGGTTGGCCTGGTGCACATCGATGCGCACGCTGACGTCAACGATCACATGTTCGGCGAGAAGATCGCCCACGGCACCACGTTCCGTCGCGCTGTCGAAGAAGGTCTGCTCGATTGCGACCGCGTGGTGCAGATCGGTTTGCGAGCGCAGGGTTACACCGCCGACGACTTCAACTGGAGCCGCGATCAGGGCTTCCGTGTGGTGCAGGCCGAAGAGTGCTGGCACAAGTCGCTGGCGCCGTTGATGGCTGAAGTACGCGAGAAAGTCGGTGGCGGTCCGGTGTATCTGAGTTTCGATATCGACGGCATCGACCCGGCCTGGGCGCCCGGCACCGGCACCCCGGAAATCGGCGGCCTGACCACCATTCAGGCGATTGAAATCGTCCGTGGCTGCCAAGGCCTCGACCTGATCGGTTGCGATCTGGTAGAAGTCTCGCCCGCTTACGACACCACCGGCAACACCTCGCTGCTGGCCGCCAACCTGCTGTACGAAATGCTCTGCGTACTGCCTGGCGTGGTTCATCGCTGAGGGTCGGGTCATGCACGCACGTGATCAGGTTCTGCACGCGGCCGCCGAGTTGGTCGCCGCGTTTGCGCGTAACGATCGCGAAGCTTACTTCGGGGCGTTCAGCGCCGATGCCAGCTTCGTTTTCTACACCCTCGACCAGCCATTGCTGTCGCGCGATGCCTATCAGGCGTTGTGGGACCGCTGGCGTGCCGAGGATGGATTCGAGGTGCTGTCGTGCACCTCGAGCAACGCCTTTGTCAGCCTGCAGGGTGACGTGGCGATTTTCATCCATGACGTGGCCACCGAGCTGCGCATGCAAGGGGAGCAACACTTCAGCCAGGAGCGCGAGACGATTGTTTTCAGAAGACAAGCGTCGAGCCTAGAACAACAAGGCCTATGGCTGGCCTGTCACGAACATTTGTCCGCAATGCCGGAAGGGCTGCCACCCCCTTAGCCAATGGTGACGCTCACGCACGATGAGCGCGCCTGATGATCGGAGCAGATCATGAATAACAACAACAACGAAAAAAGCCTTAGCAGCATCGAAACAAACGGGGTCGAACAGATCCCGGATCATGAGCGCGACGCCCGGCCCAGCGACCTGTTTCGCTTGATCTTCGGCGGCGCCAATACGTTTGCCACCGCTGTGCTCGGCAGTTTCCCGGTGCTGTTCGGCCTGTCGTTTCAGGCCGGTGTCTGGGCGATTGTGCTGGGTGTGGTGGTCGGTGCGCTGATCCTCGCGCCGATGGGCCTGTTCGGCCCGCTCAACGGCACCAACAACGCCGTGTCTTCCGGTGCGCACTTCGGCGTGCACGGGCGGATTGTCGGTTCGTTCCTGTCGTTGTTGACGGCGATCGCGTTCTTCTCGCTGTCAGTGTGGAGCTCGGGTGATGCGCTGGTCGGCGGCGCCAAACGCCTCGTTGATCTGCCGGAAACCGACCTGACCCTGGGCCTGGCCTACGGTCTGTTCGCGCTGCTGGTGCTGACCGTGTGCATCTATGGTTTCCGCATCATGCTGTGGGTCAACCGCATCGCGGTGTGGGCCGCGAGCCTGTTGTTCCTGCTCGGCATCTTCGCCTTCGCCCCTGCTTTCGACAGCCAGTACGCCGGCAGCGTGGCGCTGGGTCAGGCCGGGTTCTGGGCGGCATTCATCGGCGCGGCGCTGGTGGCAATGAGCAACCCGATTTCCTTCGGTGCGTTCCTCGGCGACTGGTCGCGCTACATCCCGCGTGAGACGCCGAAGGGCCGAATCATGCTGGCGGTGATCGCCGCGCAACTGGCGACGTTGATTCCTTTCCTGTTCGGCCTCGCCACCGCCACCATCGTCGCGATCAAGGCGCCGGACTACATCGCCGCGAACAACTATGTCGGCGGCTTGCTGGCCGTCTCGCCGAGCTGGTTCTTCCTGCCGGTGTGCCTGATTGCGGTGATCGGCGGCATGTCCACCGGCACCACCTCGCTGTATGGCACCGGGCTGGACATGTCCAGCGTGTTCCCGCGCGTGCTGTCCCGGGTCAAGGCGACCTTGCTGATCGGCGTGCTGTCGATCGCCTTCATCTTCATCGGCCGTTTTGCGGCGAACCTGGTGCAGAGCGTGTCGACCTTCGCCGTGCTGATCATCACCTGCACCACCCCATGGATGGTGATCATGATCATCGGCCTGGTGGTACGGCGCGGCTTCTACTGCCCGGATGACCTGCAAGTGTTCACCCGCGGCGAACAGGGCGGACGCTACTGGTTCAACCACGGCTGGAACTGGCGCGGTCTGGGGGCGTGGATTCCAAGTGCGCTGGTCGGCCTGTGCTTCGTCAACCTGCCGGGGCAGTTCGTCGGCCCGCTGGGCGAACTGGCCGGTGGCATCGACATCAGCTTGCCGGTGACATTGGGCCTGGCGTCGGTGGTGTATCTGACGCTGCTACGCCTGTTCCCCGAACCTCGGGAAGTGTTTGGGCCAACGGATGTGCGCAGTGAAGCCGCAATAAAACCTCAACTGCGTCAGGCCGCCTGACACGAATCCCCTGTGGGAGCGAGCCTGCTCGCGAAGACTTCAGCACATCCAACATTGGTGTGACTGACAGACCGCCTTCGCGAGCAGGCTCGCTCCCACAGGAAGCCTTGCAGACCCCATTTGCTTGACCATAAAAAAGACAATCGGAGACACGCCATCATGGCTTTGGATTTATTCGTCGTACTCATTTATGCCGCTGCGATGCTGATTCTCGGCTACTACGGCATGCGCAAGGCCAAGACCCACGAAGACTATCTGGTTGCCGGGCGTAATCTTGGACCGTCGCTGTACATGGGCACCATGGCAGCAACCGTCCTCGGCGGCGCGTCCACCGTCGGCACGGTCCGTCTGGGTTACGTGCATGGCATCTCCGGATTCTGGCTGTGCGCGGCACTGGGCTGCGGCATCGTCGCGCTGAACCTGTTCCTCGCCAAGCCCTTGCTGAAACTCAAGGTATTCACCGTCACCCAGGTCCTGGAGAAGCGCTACAACCCGATGGCGCGCACCGCCAGTGCGACGATCATGCTCGCTTACGCGCTGATGATCGGCGTGACCTCGATTCTGGCGATCGGCACCGTGCTGCAAGTGTTGTTCGGTCTGCCCTTCTGGATTTCCGTACTGCTGGGCGGCGGTATCGTGGTGACTTATTCAACGATCGGCGGCATGTGGTCGCTGACCCTGACGGACATCGTCCAGTTCGGCATCCAGACGGTGGGCCTGATGTTCCTGCTGCTGCCGATCTGCCTGTACCGCGTCGGCGGCTGGGATCAACTGGTCGCGCAACTGCCGGCGGCCAGCTTCAACTTCACCAGCATCGGCTGGGACACGATCATTACCTACTTCATGATCTACTTCTTCGGCATCCTGATCGGCCAGGACATCTGGCAGCGGGTGTTCACGGCAAAAAGCGAAAAAGTCGCCAAATACGCCGGCACTTCCGCGGGGATCTACTGCATCATTTACGGCCTGGTCTGCGCCTTGATCGGCATGGCTGCGCATGTGCTGATTCCGGATCTGGACAACGTCAACAACGCCTTTGCCGCCATCGTCAAAGTCTCGCTGCCCGACGGCATCCGTGGCCTGGTGATCGCTGCCGCACTGGCGGCGATGATGTCCACCGCCAGCGCCGGCCTGCTCGCCGCGTCCACCACCCTGACCGAAGACCTGCTGCCGAAACTGCGCGGCGGTAAACAATCCAACGTCGCGGTCAGCCGTCTGTTTACGCTGCTGACGGGGATCGCGGTGTTGGGTATTGCTCTGGTCGTCAATGACGTGATCAGCGCGCTGACCCTGGCTTACAACCTCTTGGTCGGCGGCATGCTGATTCCGCTGATGGGCGCGATTTTCTGGAAGCGTGCGACCACTGCCGGGGCGATCAGCGCGATGACGCTGGGCTTTATCACCGCGCTGGTGTTCATGGTCAAGGACGGCATGGACGCGAACACGCCGATCTATTACAGCCTGGGTGTCAGCCTGGTGAGCTTTGTACTGGTCAGCCTGTTCTCGCCGCGCCCGGCGACCGTGGCAACGGCGGTGTGAATCGGCTGTAACGACTTGATGTTTTCTTCAGCGGGTGTGGCGTCGGTAGCCACACCCGTTTTTTTTGCCTGATAAAAAACAAAAGATCGCAGCCTTCGGCAGCTCCTACACTTTGTAGAAACTGCCGACGGCTGCGATCTTGAAATCTCTGATCGCAGGTACTAACGGCGACGTGGCTGGCGTCGGCGCTGTTCGTCGTCCGTGCGAATCGGTACCGGTTGCAGAGGCGGTTCGATCAAACCGAGGGCAACTCCCAAATCGTGCAGCCAGTTCTGGATTTTCTCTTTCATCGTCATGCCCCCTTCAGGGTGGTGCTGAGCGGCCGGAATTCTGAGGCCGCTTCGCACTGATAATAGTCCGAAGTCCTACGCAATGCTCGGCCAAATCCGCAATGATCTGTTACTGAATTGAACAGAATCTGTTGCGATTGGTTCACGCTGTTTCACGGACTTCATGCAAAGCCACGGGATAGACCGCTTGCTGCACGTCGATCCAGGCATTCAGGTTGGCCCCAGCCATGCCCTTGCGCCACATGAGCCATGTTGTCGCACCCGCGAACGGCTCGGCCAACGGATGCACGGCGACGCTTTCGCGACCCGGCAGGCTGGCCAGCATCGACTCGGCCATCAACGCCACACCACTGCCGGCAATCACACAGGCGAGCATGCCCTGATAAGACTCGATCTCCATCGGCCGGCCCATCGCCGCGTGGTAATGAGAGAACCACGCTTCCAGACGCATGCGATATGAACAACCCTGGCGAAAAGTGAACACCGACCGCCCTTCCACGTCCCGCGCGGTGCGTACTGGCGGATGGTCGATTTCAGTGATCAGCACCAGCCGCTCCTCGCACAACGGCACGCCATCAAGCCCGGCCAGTTCCAGCGGTCCGTCGACCAATGCCGCGTCGAGGCGACCGGTGAGCAAACCTTCGAGCAGTTCGCCGGTCGGCGCCGATTGCACCTGCAAATTCACCATCGGGTATTGCTTGTGATAACGCGCCAGCAACGCCGGCAGATGGATCGCCGCCGTGCTGTACATGGTGCCCAGCACGAAATCCCCGGCCGGTTGCCCGCCCATCACCGCCGCACTGGCCTGATCGCGCAGAGCGAAGAGTTTGCCGGCGTAGTCGAGCAGGACCTTGCCCGCCGGCGACAACTGCAAGCGCTGCCGTTCGCGGACGAACAGTTCGACACCCAACTGCTCTTCGAGCTGTTTCAGGCGCGTCGACAGATTCGACGGCACACGATGCAGGCGCTCGGCGGCGCGGGTGATCGAGCCTTCCTCGGCGACCGCCTGAAATATCCGCAGTTGGCTGAATTCCACTGCTTTCTCCTGAACAGAACAAGTTACTCACTATTATTCAATTTTAAAGAAAGTCAATCGATCCTAGCCTGACGGTCATTGCTGCCTTGAAGGAAGCCCGACCATGTCGCCGCTGATACGTTTATCCGCCTGTTTCGTTGCCCTGATGATGGCCATGGGCATTGGCCGTTTCGCCCTGACACCTCAGATGCCGCACCTGCTCAGCGAAGGGCAGATCGACCTCACCGCCGCCGGGCTGATCGCGGCGGCCAACTACTTCGGCTATCTGCTCGGTGCCGTGGATGCGATGTTCGCCCAGCGGCCGCAGCAGGTGCAGCGTCGCCTGCATGGCGGGCTGTGGCTGTGCGTGCTGCTGACACTGGCGTCGTTCTGGGCCAACGGTTTCTGGTCGCACCTGCTATTGCGCTTTGGCACCGGGGTGGCGAGTGCCTGGGTGCTGGTGATGATCACTTCACTCAGTCAGCCGCTGGCGGCGGCAGCGGGTCGCCCGCGCTGGGGTGCTCTGGTTTTTGCCGGGCCGGGTCTGGGGATTTTTCTCACAGGCTTGCTGGCGCTGGTCTCACATCGCTTGCAGCAGACATCGGCAACCCTGTGGCTGATTTACGCGGCCGCCGCGTTGCTGATGATGCTCGGCGTCTGGCGGTTGTTACCGCAGCCCACGGTGGTAGCGAGGCCAGCAACAACCCATGTGAACCCAGCGAATCGCGGCATTGCCCGGCTGGCGCTGGTATATGCGCTGTACGGCATCGGCTACATCATTCCGGCAACGTTCCTGTCGCAGATGGCCAACGCGCAGTTTCACGGCCAGTGGCAGGCGGATCTGTTCTGGCCGTGCTTTGGCCTCGGCGCGGCAATCGGTGTGTGGTTGGTGAGTCTGCGCCGACATGATCCCGAGACCACGCGGCACTGGCTGATGGCGACGTTGTGGCTGCAAGCGGCCGGGGTGTTTGCTTGCCTGCTGGGCAGCGGCGTCGGCCTGGCGCTGGGGGTGATCCTCTGCGGCACACCGTTTCTGGCCTGCATGCAACTGGTCATGCAGCGTTCGCGAGAGCTGGCGCCCCACGCCACTCAGCGCAACGCCGGGATGCTCACGGCGTGCTTCGCTGTCGGCCAGCTCAGCGGCCCGCTGCTGGCGGCGCTGAGCAGCCATTTCAGCGGCGGCTTGCAGCCGGCGCTGCTGATCGCCGGTGCCGGCCTGTTGCTGGCCGGCGCGCTGGCGATGCAGGCCAAGGCTACTGGCCCAGCGCCTTGCGCAAACGCCGACGCAGCCACTGTTCGGCGCTGACGAAAGTGATGCCGAGCAGCACCAGCACGGCGCCGATGACAAAGTTCAGGCTCAACTGTTCGCCGAGCAGCAGCACGCCGAAGGTCACGCCGAACAACGGCGTCATGAACGAGAACACCGCAAGGTTGGCCGCCAGATAACGGCGCAGCAGCCAGAACCACACCAGGTAGCTGAAGAACGACACCACCAGCCCTTGGAACAGCACACTGGCCACCGCCACGGTAGTCAGGCTGACGTGGGTGATCTGGCCGCTGAACAACGCGATCAACAGCAGACCGATGAAACCGACCATCAGCTGATAAAACAGGGTCAATGTCACCGGCGCTTCCGACAGTCGCGAGGCGCGCACCACCACGGTGGTCGCGCCCCAACAGGCGCCGGCCAATACGCCGAAGGCATCGCCCAGCAGCATGCGCCGATCAAGGTTGTCCCACGACACACCGCCGGCGAAGGCAATCGCGATGCCGATGAACGCCAGCAGAATCCCCAGCCATTGCAACGGGCGCAAACGCTCGCTGGCCAGCAGGAAATGCACGCCGAGTGCGGTGAAGATCGGCGCGGTATAGAGGAAAACCGACATATGCGCG
Organism: Pseudomonas sp. Sample_11; assembly: GCF_004307505.1. Taxonomy (NCBI): domain Bacteria; kingdom Pseudomonadati; phylum Pseudomonadota; class Gammaproteobacteria; order Pseudomonadales; family Pseudomonadaceae; genus Pseudomonas; species Pseudomonas sp. Sample_11. Next base: position 7,257 of record NZ_RCOD01000034.1, on the reverse strand, counting down.
GCGGTGGTCAGTTGCAGACCTTCGGCGATGAACAGGAATTCCAGACCAAACAGTGCACCGGCCAGCAAACCGCCGCGCCAGGTGCTGCCGACCTGATCCCAACCGCCCTTCCAGCAGATCAGCAAACCGACCAGTAACGCAGAAATTCCTGAGCGCCCCGCCGCTTGCATCACCGGCGCGATGTCCGTTGCCGCCCACTTGATCAGAACTTGCTGCACACCCCAGATCAGGCACAGGCCGATCATCACTTGCAGGGCAAAACCGTCGGCATTGCGCCGCTCGGCACTCACCGCAACACCTCGAACACACACAACATGGCAGGCCATCCAATGGTCAGAAAACAGTGTCGGGGATTATCAATCAGATGCGCGGAAAAAGCCGTCTGGAAAAGACATTAAGTTGGTCAGTGGCGTCAGCGCTGAATGGTTGACGGCTGCGCCGTCATTCGCGAGCAAGCCCGCTCCCACAGAGGGTTCGGTGAACATGTGGGAGCGAGCCTGCTCGCGAAGAGGCCAGCATTGCCAACACAACTGCCGGATCAGCTCACGTAAATCGCTTCGCCATCAAATAACCCACCGTGCAGGCAACCGCTGTCGCCACTGTCCCCCACGCCCAATCCATCAAACTCACCTGCACCGACCAGTCGCGCAAGGTCGCCCAATTGGTCAGGTCATAGGTGCCGTAGGCCACCAGCCCCAACAGCGCACCCAGCTTCGCCGCCCTCTGCCAGCTCAGCGCCGGCAACACCACGAACACCACGCAGCCAATAACGTACAGGCAATAAAAAACCGCTGCGGGCAACAGCAGCGGTTTTTCCAGCATCAGCGAACCGAGCAGTTCGCGATAGGTCGGCGCCATCAGCAGCCCGAGCCAGATGCCATCGAGCAGCAGAAACGTCAGCAGCGTTGCGACGTAAGCGATCAGCGCCTTTTTCATTGGCTCACCCCTTTAGATGTGGGAGCCGCCGATTTTCAAGATCAAGATCAAAAGATCGCAGCCTTCGGCAGCTCCTACCATGGGCCTGCGGTGAGTCAGGTTAGTTCAATGCGATCGGCGTGAATGACGATCTTGCCTTCCTTGTACAGCGAACCGATGGCTTTCTTGAAGTTGCCCTTGCTGACGCCGAACAGGCTGCTGATCAACGCCGGATCACTCTTGTCACTGACCGCCAGGGTGCCGTCGTTTTCGCGCAACTTGCCGAGGATCTTCGAACTCAGACTGCTCGCCGCTTCCTGACCAACCGGTTGCAGGCTCAGGCTGATCTTGCCGTCGGCGCGCACTTCCTTGATGAAGCCTTTCTCGCGCATGCCCGAACGCATGAACTTGAAGATCTCGTTCTTGTGGATCAGGCCCCAGTGCTTGTTGTTGATGATCGCCTTGAAGCCCATGTCGGTGGCTTCGGCTACCAGCAGATCGACTTCCTGCCCCTGGCTGTAGGTGGCCGGGGTCTTGTCCAGGTAACGATCGAGGCGCGCGGTGGCGGTGATGCGGCGCGTGTGTTTGTCGAGGTAGACGTGCACCACGCAGTATTCGCCGGCAGTCATCTGGCGCTTTTCTTCCGAGTACGGCAGCAGCAGATCTTTCGGCAGGCCCCAGTCGAGGAACACGCCGATGCTGTTGACTTCAACCACTTTCAGACTGGCAAATTCGCCGACCTGAACTTTGGGTTTTTCCGTGGTGGCGAGAAGTTTGTCTTCGCTGTCCAGATAGATGAATACGTTGAGCCAGTCTTCATCTTCGCTGGGAATATCTTTGGGGATATAACGGTTGGGCAAAAGAATTTCGCCGTCGGCACCGCCGTCCAGATATAAACCGAAGTTAGTGTGTTTAACCACTTGCAAACTGTTGTAACGCCCGACTAAAGCCATTTCCGAAACCCTCAATACGTGGGCGGCATTCTACCCGTTTTTGCCGCCAACGTCGGGCGACAGATCCTCGCACCGGAAAATCTGCGTCAACCTGTTGATTTTGCTTGATCACTGCCCTACGGGGTGCCGCTCGTCAGTCCGGTCCGACGCTTCACAGCCGTGCTGATTTGCCTCACTTCAATTAAATGTTCTTATTTAAAACAGCAGGTTAGCTGCTTATTACGAGTGAGCGGCCGGTAATAATGCAGCGTTACGGTTGGTTAATCCGGGGGATATTTACCAAGCTATTGTCAAGTTATTCCTGTACGATGCCTGGCCGAGTTACTTTTCTAAAGGTTAATGGCCGCCATGCGTGTAAAAGCATCCACCAGCAAAGCAAAGCCAGCTCCAGCCGTTGAAACCAGCGAATCGATCAACGATCAGATCGCAGCATTCCTCAAGTCCGGCGGCGAGATCCAGCAAATTGCCAAAGGCGTCAGCGGCCAGACATTCGGCCCGTCCAAGCAGATCAGCCTGGGCAAGAAGTAACACCGGTTTTACCCCGTCCAGAGGCGCTTTGAGCTTCGAAGCGCCTGGACTGGCACCGCGCAACACCCCTTCGCTTTAAACAAATTCCCGAAAATCGACGAACGGCCATCAATGCCGGGCATTCGCCGGTATCCTTGCACGCGTCTAGATCAAGCGTTTCAGCAGGCCTTCGCCCTGCGCTCGCGGTTCATGGAGTGACGCATGCGCCCATTTCCCTGTTTATTGTTCGTCAGCCTGCTGTCAGGCGCGACCGCGCACGCGCAGGTTTTTCAGGGTGAACTGGGCGACTTCGATCTCAAGCTCGGCACCACGCCCAGCCGCAGCATGGCCCAGGGCCTGGTGAAACCGGCGGCGGTCGGATCGTTCCACGGCGGCCTAGATCTGAGCCACGACAGCGGCGTGTATTTCGGCCAGTACGCGCCGAGCATGGGCATCAGCCCGGGCAAGAACCTCGAGATCGATTCCTACGTCGGCTTCAAGCAGCCGTTCGATCAGGTGCTCGGCTATGAAGTCGGGATGATCCATTACAGCTATCCCCGCGTGGATACCCTCGACAGCCAGGAGCTGTTTGGTGGCCTGACTCTGCTCGGCAGTCGCTTCGGCATTGCCCTGAGCAACGACCCGGATAAACAGAACAACACCTTGTTTGCCGACCTCACTGGCAATCAGCCGTTCGGCATTGGCGTGAGCATGAAATACACCACGCACCAGTTGAATACACCGGCGGCGGTGGACGGTGGCTATATCAGCAGTTTCACTGATTGGTCGGTGAAACTGTCGCGGCCATTCATGGGCGTCGATCTTGATCTGATCTACAGCGACTCCAGCCTCAGCGGCAGTGATTGCTCGGCCTATTCCGGGCACAACAGCGAGTGCGACGGCCTCGTCACACTAAAGGCTGTACGCACGTTCTATTGATCGGCTGAACTGCCGCGCGCATCCTGCATCACATAAGAATCAGATTTCCGACGCCAGGCTCTCGCAAGGATTTGCCCATGTCTCGCTGGTTCAAACAGATTGCCGCCCTGCTCATCTTCACCCTCGCCCTCGGCGCTTGCAGCCGCGTGGGCCTGGCCTACCGCAACCTCGACGTGATCATCCCGTGGTCGCTCAGCGACTACGTGGACATGAACGGCGAGCAGAAAGACTGGTTCAACGAACGCCTCAAGGAACACCTGAGCTGGCACTGCACCACGCAGTTACCGGGTTACCTCGACTGGCTGGACCGTTTGCAGGCCATGGTCGAGAGCAATCAGGTCAGCGACGCCGCGCTGCAGGAGCGCACCGCCGAAGCCAAACAGGCTATCGCCGAAACCGCCCGGGAAATCACCCCTTCGGCCATCGAGCTGCTGCAAGGTCTGGACGATAAACAGGTGGCAGAAATGAACGACGCGTTTGCCAAGGATTTGCGCAAACGTCAGCAGGAATACGTGAAACCGCCGCTGGCCCAGCAGATCAAGGAACGCGGCGAGCGCATGGAAAAACGCCTGAACGATTGGCTAGGCCCGCTCAGTGATAAACAGAAACAACGCGTCGTGGCCTGGACCAATGCCTTGGGCGACCAGAACACCCAATGGATCGCCAACCGCGCGCACTGGCAGCAACAGTTCAGCGCCGCCGTTGCGCAACGCCAAAGCGCGGAATTCGCACAACGCATCGAGACGCTTCTGGTCAACCGCGAGCGCTTATGGACAGCGGATTACCGCAAGGCCTACGCCAACACCGAAGCCCAGGCGCGCTCGCTGTTTGTCGACTTGATGGCCGAGAGCACGCCGCAACAGCGTCAGCGTTTGTTGAAGAAAATCGAGGGAGTGCGCAAAGACTTCAATGACCTCAAGTGCCTGAAGGCCGCGCAGAAACCTTGAATAAACCAATGGCCCATTGTGGGAGCGAGCCTGCTCGCGAAGGCGGAGTGTCAGACAGTTCAAATGTCACTGACAGACCGTTTTCGCGAGCAGGCTCGCTCCCACAGGGGATTTCGCTGGCTCAGGCGATTTGAGCCTTCGAGGCGACTTCATCGAACGTCACCTCATTCAGCGCATCCTCCTGCTCATCCAGCACCTGACGCGGATGATCGTTGCCGGGAATGCTGCTGTCGATCAGGCTCAGCAGGCTGGAGCCGCGCGGGGTCAGAATGAAGTTGTTGCCAGTACTGCCCTCGTGATCCGGCCGTGGCTCGATGAATCCGCGTTCCAGCAAGAGCTTTTCATAATCACAGGCCAGGGTTTTCAAGTGATCGAGATTGTCGATCGGCTCGCCGGCGCTGGCTTTCTCGGCCGCATGGTCTTCGGCATAAGTGCGGGGAGCGAAGCTGTGGCCAGCGCTGTTCTGCACTTCATGCAGCAAACGTTCAATCAAATCCCAGTTATAAGTCGTCATCCTGATCCAACCTCCGGTGCGGGTGATTTTGTGCCGCTTTCAAGGTTGTGACCGAAGCGCTGCGCAGCCGTTCAGCAGTATTTCCGGACCCGACCGACCGGCGGCTGTCGATTCCCTCGCACGATGAACGACTAGGCTGAAACAGCCGGTTCAACCCGCAGGAGACATCGTCATGAACGTTACAAACCATCCGGTGGTATCACGCGAAGAATGGCTCGCCGCCCGCCAGCAGCATCTGGCCCACGAAAAAGCCTTCACCCGGGAACGCGATCGCCTCAGCGCCGAGCGCCGCGCCCTGCCGTGGGTGAAAGTCGACAAGGACTATCATTTTCAAGGGCCGAACGGCGAGCTCAAGCTCAACGACCTGTTTGGCACCAACAGCCAGTTGATCATCTACCATTTCATGTTTGCCAAAGGCTGGGAGCAAGGCTGCCAGGGCTGCTCGTTCCTCAGTGACCACATTGATGGCGCCAACCAGCACCTGGCCCATCACGACGTCGCGGTGGTTGCAGTTTCCCATGCGCCATTCAACGAGTTTCAGGACTTCAAAAAGCGGATGGGCTGGAAGTTCGACTGGGTCTCGTCAGAAGGTTGCGATTTCAATTACGACTTCGGCGTCTGCGCCCGGGCTGAGGACGTCGCGGCGGGAAAGGCTACCTACAACTACGAAAGAACCGACAGCGCCGAGGAAGAAATGCCGGGGCTGAGCGTGTTTTATCGCAATGACGAAGGCGAGATTTTCCACACCTATTCCACATACGCGCGCGGTCTGGACATGCTGGTTGGCGCTTACCACTACCTTGATCTGACGCCCAAAGGCAGGAACGAGGACGAGATCATGGAATGGGTGCGGCATCATGATCGGTATGACGGTGCGCCGAAGTCGGGCTGCTGCCATGCCGATTGAGCGCAACCCTGCCCCCACAGTTTCTGAACTTTTACCAGGCTTCAGCCCTCAACCGGTTAACCCGCCTTAACCGGAACTGAGGCCTGCCCATGAAAATCCTGATCAAGCTCTCCCTCGCCGCCACCCTTGCCTGCGCCCTGCCCGTCTGGGCCTGCACGCCGGAAGAGGCGACGATCAAACGCGAACAACTGGCCAAGGAAGTCTCCAAGCTCACCGAGCAGAATCCGGAAAAAGCCAAGGAGATTAACGCCGAGTTGCAGAAAATGGATCTGGGCACGGCCAGTGCGGATCTCCCAGACAAATGCCAGTTGATCGATCAGCGTCTGAAGGAACTGGGGTCGGCGGAGAAAAAGGCCGACAGTTGAGGCGAAAAAAAACCGGACAATGTCCGGTTTTTTTATGCGCGGTCTAAAGCTTACTCAGCCGCAGGTTCAGCTGGCTTGCGACGCTTGAGCGGGGCCATGCCGTCGCTGCTCACCAGAGAATCCGGCTTCGGCCGGTTCACGCTCTTGCGCTTGGTCGGTGTCTTGGCCGTGGTTTTCTTCTTGTCGCCCTTGGCGTCGGTCTTTTTCTTCTTCACGCCGACGGCTTTGCCCGAGGCCTTGACCTTTTTCGGCCCGCCGTAGGTGCCTTTGACTTCCTTGATCGTGCGGCGCTCGAAGCTTTGCTTCAGGTAGCGCTCGATGCTCGACATCAGGTTCCAGTCGCCGTGGCAGATCAGCGAGATCGCCAGACCGTCGTTGCCGGCGCGGCCGGTACGACCGATGCGGTGTACGTATTCGTCGCCGCTGCGTGGCATGTCGAAGTTGATCACCAGATCCAGACCGTCGACGTCCAGACCACGGGCGGCAACGTCGGTCGCGACGAGGATCTTCACGCCGCCCTGCTTCAGACGATCAATCGCCAGTTTGCGATCCTTCTGGTCTTTCTCGCCATGCAGCACAAACGCTTTGTATTCCTGGGCCACGAGGCGGCCGTAGATGCGGTCGGCCATGGCGCGGGTGTTGGTGAAGACGATGGCCTTCTGGTAGGTCTCGTTGGCAAGCAGCCAGTTCACAATCTGCTCTTTGTGCTGATTGTGGTCGGCGGTGATGATTTGCTGGCGAGTCGTCGAGTTGAGCTGGCTGACCGCGTTGAGCTGCAGGTGCTCCGGGTTGTTCAGGACCTTGGCGATCATCTCGCGCAGACCGGAACCGCCGGTGGTGGCGGAGAACAGCATGGTCTGCTGACGGTTCGGGCACTCGTCGACCAGACGCTGCACGTCTTCGGCGAAACCCATGTCGAGCATGCGGTCGGCTTCGTCGAGCACCAGCACTTCGACTTCTTTCAGGTCGAGGTTGCCGGCATTGAGTTGCTCGATCATTCGCCCAGGGGTGCCAATGAGGATGTCCGGCACTTTGCGCAACATCGCGGCCTGGACTTTGAAGTCTTCGCCGCCAGTGATCAGGCCGGACTTGATGAAGGTGAACTGCGAGAAGCGTTCGACTTCCTTCAAAGTCTGCTGGGCCAGTTCACGGGTCGGCAGCAGGATCAGCGTCTTGATGCTGACGCGGATCTTCGCCGGGCCGATCAGGC